>CAYOIG010000800.1:0-9117 GCA_964403915.1 uncultured Myxococcaceae bacterium | reverse complement strand
GTCGGCGGCGATCTTCCTCGAGGACGCCGACGTGGCCGCGATGGTTCCTGCGCTGCTGCCTGCCGCCATCATGAACAACGGCCAGGCCTGCATCGCACAGACGCGCATCCTCGCGCCGCGCGCGCGCTACGCCGAGGTGGTAGACACGCTGGCGGCCGCCCTGCGCGCTGTGGTCGTGGGCGACCCGGCCGACCCGAAGACCGGCGTCGGGCCGCTGGTGGCCGCGCGCCAGCGCGACCGCGTGCTCGGCTACATCGAGGCCGGCAAGAAGGAGGGCGCGCGCGTCGTGGTCGGCGGCGGTCGTCCGGCCGGGCTTGCGAAGGGCTGGTACGTCGAGCCGACCCTGTTCGCAGACGTGCACAACGGCATGAAGATCGCCCGCGAGGAGATCTTCGGGCCCGTGCTCGCCGTGATTCCCTACGAGGGGGTGGACGAGGCCGTACGCATCGCCAACGACAGCGAGTACGGCCTCTCGGGAACGGTGTGGACGAAGGACGTCGAGGCCGGCATCGAGGTCGCGCGCCGCGTGCGCACCGGCACCTACACCGTGAACGGCTTCATGATGGAGTTCTGCTCCCCGTTCGGCGGCTTCAAGGCGTCGGGCGTCGGCCGCGAGCTCGGCCCCGAAGGCCTGCGCGCCTATCTCGAAACGAAGAGCATCTCGCTCCCGGCCGGGACGCAGCCGAAGCTGCGGCCGTAGCGCGGGGGGCGGCTCAGGAACCGGGCGCGGGCTCCCGCGGCCCAGTCCGAAACGGGCCGAGCGCGAGCCGCCGCACGGCGCGCGGGTCGCACACTCGTGCCGCGAGCTCTGCGATGCGAACGCCGAGCACCGGATGCACGATCTCGCCGGCGATCTCGGCGAGGGGCTCGAGCACGAAGGCCCGCTCGTGCAGACGGGGATGCGGGAGCGTGAGCCCCGGCTCGTCGAGGCGCAGCGCGCCAAAGAGCAGGAGATCGAGATCGAGCGTGCGTGCGGCGTTGCGCTCGGGGCCGCGAACACGGCCGGCCGCGGCCTCGATCTCCAGCAGCCGCTCCAGCAGCGCGCGGGGCGCGAGCCTCGTGCGAAGCCGTGCGGCCGCGTTCAGATACGGACCTTGCGGCGGCGGGCCCACGGGCTCCGTCTCGTAGAGGGAGGAGACGGCCACGATCTCGACGCCGGGCGTCGCGGTGAGCCCGTCGAGCGCGTGCCGAAGCTGCGCAAGGCGGTCTCCGAGGTTCGAGCCGAGAGAGATGCAGGCGTCCGCCGTCACGTCGGCTCGGGCAGCGGCTCGAGTCGGCCCGTGCCGGCGCGAATCGCCCGCTGCAGCGTGAGCGGCTCGCGCGCCACGAACGCGGCCGCGCGCACCGGGCACGGCGCCACGCGGCAGTCATGGCAGTGGCGCGGCCGGCAGGGATCGAAGTGCACGATGGTCTCGGTGGGAAGGCCCGGCGCACGCGAGACGATCCTGCCCACCGCCTCGTCGAAGGCGTGCGCGCGCTCGACGTCGAGATAGCGCGGCACGGTGAGGTGGAGATCCACGTGCTGCACGCGGCCCGAGCGCCAGCCGCGCAGCGTGTGCACGTCGATCCATTCCGGCGCACGCCCGGCTTCGAGCGCCGCGACCATGAGATCGAGGCGCGGCAGATCGGCCTCGTCCATCAGGCCGCCCACGGCCTCGCGCACCAGGCGCCAGCCCATGACGAGGATGTTGACGGCAACCGCCATCGCGACCAGCGGGTCGAGCACGTGCAGCCCGGTGATGCGCACCGCCATGAGGCCCACCACCACCCCGGCCGTCGTGGTCACGTCGGTGAGCACGTGCCTGCCGTCGGCGACGAGGGCCAGCGAGTGCCGCTGCCGGCCGACGCGAACGAGGTGCCAGCCGAGGCCGGCGTTCACGAGACTCGTGCCCACGAGCACGAGGAGACCGAAGTCGATGTTCTCGACGTGCGGGCCGCGCAGCAGCGCGCGCACCGACTCCCACAGGATGACGAGCGAGGCGAGGGCGATGCAGGCGCCCTCGACGCCCGCCGAGAAGAACTCGACCTTGCCGTGCCCGTAGGGATGGGTCTCGTCCGCCGGGCGCGCGGCGACCACGAGGCTGTAGAGCAGGCCGCCGGCTGCGACCACGTTGATGATCGATTCGAGCGCATCGGAGAGGACGGCCGCCGAGCCCGTGAGGCGCCAGGCCAGGAGCTTGGCGGCGAAGATGAGTGTGCCGACGACGAGGGAGAGGATGCCCGCGCGCATGCGCGCGGCATGACTCTGCGCCTCGTCCTCGTCGCCGTACGTCGCCATCCACCCGAGGGTACCCCGCCCGGCCTGCGGGCGGCGAGCGCGGCTACACTGCGGCCGTGACTCTCCCCCGCACTCTCCCGCCTTCGCTCCGCACCGAGGTGCCTGGACCGCGCTCGCGCGCGCTCGCGGCGCGGCTCGCACAGGTGGAGAGCCGGAACGTCACCTGCCTCTCGCCCGAGCCGCCGATCTTCTGGGAGCGCGCCGCCGCCTCGAACGTATGGGACGCGGACGGCAACCGCTTCGTCGACCTCGGTGCGGGCTTCGGCGTTGCAGCTGCGGGTCATGCGCATCCGCGCATCGCGAGCGCCGTGGCGCAGCAGAGCTCGACTTTGATGCACGCCATGGGCGACGTCCACCCGGCGGCCGTGAAGGTGGAGCTGCTGGAAGCGCTCGTGCGACGCTTTCCGGGCGGCGGGCCGGCGCGGGCGGTGCTCGGCTCCTCGGGGTCGGATGCCGTGGAGGCCGCGCTCAAGACCGCTCAGCTCGCCACGGGGCGCGCCGGGGTCGTCGCCTTCGAGGGCGCCTACCACGGGCTCACGTTCGGGGCTCTCGACGCCACGTGGCGTGCGCTCTTCCGCGAGCCCTTCCATGCGCGCCTCCCGCACGCGACGGCGTTCGCGCGCTGGCCCGACGCACGGGATGTGCTGCGCGCAGCGGCCACCTGCCGCGAGCCCGTCGGCGCCGTGCTCGTCGAGCCGATCCAGGGGCGCGGCGGCGAACGCATTCCGCCCGCCGGCTTCCTGCGCGAGCTGCGCGCGCTGTGCGACGAACGAGGCTGGCTGCTCATCGCGGACGAGGTCTACACCGGGCTCGGTCGCACGGGCCGCTGGTTCGCGTGCGAGCACGAGGACGTCGTGCCCGATCTGCTCTGCGTGGGCAAGGCTCTCGCCTCGGGGATGCCGATTTCGGCCTGCATCGGCCGCGCCGCCGTGATGGACGCCTGGCCTGCGTCGGAGGGCGAGGCGCTCCACACGCAGACCTTCCTCGGCCATCCGCCGGCCTGCGCCGCCGCCCTCGCCTGCCTGGCGGTGATCGCGGAAGAGAAGCTCGTGGAGCGCGCACAGGAGAGCGGGGCGCTCGCGCTCGAACGCCTGCGGGCCGGGCTCGAAGGCCGAGCGGGCATCGCGGACGTCCGCGGCAGGGGCCTTCTGCTCGGCGTCGAGCTCGACACGACCGAGAGGACGCTCGCCGCCTGGCATGGCGCGCTCCGCGGCGGCGTCATCGTGCTGCCGGCGGGCGACGATTCGCGAGTGCTCTCGATCACGCCCCCGCTCACGATCGAAGCGGACGTGCTGAGTGACGCCCTCGACCGGCTGCTGGCGAGCGTTCCTTGAGTCGCGGGCCCGACCCCGCGCGCGCCTCTCTCGATGCGCGCCTGCTCGCCTGGATGCGCGAGCCGGCGACGCCCGCCGGCTGGCCCGCCGACGAGACGCGCTTCGAGGCGCTCGCCCTCGAGCTCTTCGCATTCCAGTTCGAGCGCTGTGCGCCCTACCGGCGCTTCTGCGAGAGGCGCGGGCGCGCACCGCATCTGGTCCGCACCTGGCAGGATATTCCCGCGGTGCCGGCGGGCGCCTTCAAGGAGGTGACGCTGCGCTCCTTTGCCGCCGCGCGGCAGGTGCACGTATTTCGCACCAGCGGAACCTCGACCGAGCGCCGCGGCGAGCTCGCGCTCGACACGCTCGCGCTGTACGAGGCTTCGCTCGTGCCTTCGTTCCGGCTTCACGTGCTGCCCGATCTCGAGGAGGGTGCGAGGATCCGGCTCCGCATCCTCGCGCCCTCGGCTGCAGAGGCCCCCGACTCGTCGCTCTCTCACATGTTCGCGACGCTGCTCCCCCGCTTCGGCGCCGCGGAGACCGGGGCCAGCGGCTTCGACGTGCGTGCGGGGCAACTCGACACCGAGGTGCTGCGCGCAGCGCTTCGCACGGCCTCGGAAGCGGGCGAGCCCGTCGCCCTCTGTGGCACGGCCTTCTCCTTCGTTCACCTGCTCGACGCGCTGAACGAGCACGGCGGGAAGCTGACGCTGCCACCGGGCTCGCGCGTGATGGAGACCGGGGGCTTCAAGGGCCGCACCCGCGAGCTGCCGCGCGCGGAGCTCTACGCCAGCATCGAGGCGGGCCTCGGCGTCCCGGTGCAGCGCATCGTCAACCAGTACGGAATGACGGAGCTCGGCAGCCAGTTCTACGACAGCGTGCTGCGCTTTCCGGGGACGGAGCGCCGCAAGCTGGGGCCGCCGTGGGCGCGCGTTCGCCTGGTCGATCCCGAGACGGGTGAGGACGTGCCGCGCGGCGAGGTCGGCATGATCACGATCGTCGACCTCGCGAATACCGGCAGCGTGCTCGCGATCGAGACCGCGGATCTCGGGCGGCACGCGGGCGACGGCTTCGAGGTGATCGGACGCGCCCCGGGTGCGGAGGCGCGGGGCTGCTCGATCGCGGCGGACGCGATGCTGGCCGGTGAGGGCGCGTGAGAAGCCGATGAGCGAAGCGCTCGACGAGGCTCCGTCGCCGGGAGAGATCGCCGCTGCTCTCGGGCGCCTGCGGGAGATCGGCGCACGCCTGCGCGAGCGCCATCCGCGCGAGCTACTCGACGTGCTGGGTCTCGTGCTCGCGGGCTTCGCCAACCGAGAAGCGCCGCAGCGCGTGCGCCTCGAAGCGGAGCTGCCGGCAGCGGCAGGCTTCAGCCCCGAGGTCGTGCGGGCGGGTCTCGATCTCGCGCTCGCGGGCTGGGATGCTGCAGCGCTGCGGCAGCTCGCGGAGACGGAGCTCGGCCCGCCGGGCGCGTCTGTCTCGAGCGGCTTCGAATCGACGGCCGTGCTGCTCGGCGGGGCGCTGCCGACGCCGACGCTGCTCGCGCTGATCGCCCCGCTCGCACTGCGCTCACCCGTGCTGGCCAAGACCTCGCAGCACGACCCCGCGACGGCCCGCATCCTGGCGCGCGCCATCGCCGCGACCGACCCGGACCTCGGCGAGGCGCTCGAGATCGTCTCTTTCCCCGGCGCCGACGCCGCGCGCATGCAGGCCCTGCTCGGTGCCGACTGCGTGGTGGCCACGGGCTCCGACGAGACGATCGCCTCGCTCGCCGGCCGCGTGGCGCCGCCGCGCCGCTTCGTCGGCTACGGGCATCGCGTCTCCGCCGCCCTGCTCGGCCCGGCCGCGCTCGGCGGACCCGAGCTCGCCGAGGCAGCGCGCGGCCTCGCTCTCGACGTCGCGCTCTGGGATCAGCTCGGCTGTCTCTCTCCGGTGTCGGTCTTCGTCGAGGGCGACGCGCACGCCGTCGCCGAAGCGATCGCCTCGGAGCTGGCCGCCCTCGCCACCCTTCTGCCGCGAGGTCACGTGCCGCGCGAAGCCGCCGTCGCCGTCGCCCATGCGAGAGGGGAGGCCGAGATGCGAGCCGCCGCGGGGCGCGACGTCACCCTCTACGGTGATGCACGCTGGACGGTCGTGCGCGAGACCGACGCGCGGCCGCGCCCCTGCCCGCTCTACCGATTTCTGCGCGTGCATCCCGTGAGCGGCGAGCGCGCACTTCTCGAGGCGCTGCGCCCGCTCGCGCCGCATCTCGCTGGCGTAGCGCTGGCCGGCTTCGGCAGCGCGACGCCCGGCCTCGTGGCTGCGCTCGCCGCCCTCGGCGCTTCGCGCATCTGCGCACCCGGGCGTCTGCAGGCGCCACCGCTCGCGTGGCACCACGATGGGCAGGGCGTGCTGCTGCCCCTTGCGCGGATCACCGACGTCGAGCTCCCGTAGCGCGAGACCGCCTCGTCCCGAACGGCGGGGCGCGGGCCGCTTCGCCTACTCGTCCCCTTCCCCGTCGGCTGCGGGCGCGCTCGCATCGAGCTCTTTGAATGCGTCGCGCACCTCGGTCTCGACCTCGTTCAGCTTCTGCCCGAGCTCGCGGATGAGCTGCGCGCCCTCCTTCACGTCGCGCGCCAGCTCGTCGATGGGCGTCGCAGAATCGTCGAGGCGTTCGAGGATCTCGTCGAGACGCTTCGCCTTCTCCTCGTAGCCGGGCGCTTTCTTCTCAGCCAAGGGCTTCCCTCCGCGTCGCGCGCACGACGCTCTCTACGCTGCCATCGGAGAGACGCGTGGTGAGCGCCTCGCCCGCCTTCACGGCCTCGACCGAACGCACGAGAGTGCCGTCGGCCGCCAGTGTGAGCGAGAAGCCGCGGCGCAGGGCGGTCGCGGGATCGGCCGCTCGCACGATCTGCTCGCGGTGCGCGAGGCTCTCGCGCTCTGCGGCGATCCGCTGAACGAGCCGTCGCAGCGAGAGGCGGCGCCGCTGCTGGAGCAGCCGCTCGCGCGCCGTGCGCAGCGAAGCCCGGCTGCCGCGGCCGAGATCGGTCGCCGCCTTTCCCAGGTGCAGCCGCCGCTCTCGCAGTGAGGCCCGCACCCGTGCGCGGAGCGAGACCTGCGCGGTGGCAAGATCGCTCCGCTCACGACCGAGCCGCTGCAACACCTCGGCCCGCACGCGCTCGGCCACCTGTCGCAGCTCGCTGCGGCGCAGATCGAGAAGCTTGCGGCAGCCCTGCCGCAGACCCGTGCGTGCGCGTGCGAGGCGCTCGTGCTCGCCGTCGCGCCCGCGCTGCCAGGCGTTGCGAAGCCGCGCGGTGGCGTCTTCCAGATGCAGCGCCAGCGTTTCGAAGCGCGCCACGAGCGTCTCCGCCACGGCGGTCGGCGTCTTGAAGTGCGCCGCTGCCACGGCGTCGAGGACGCTGCTATCGATCTCGTGACCGATGGCCGTCCACACCGGAAGCGGATGGCCGGCGATGCGACGGGCGATGGCCTCGTCGTCGAGCCAGGCGAGATCGGTCTTGCTGCCGCCGCCGCGCGTGATCACGATCAGGTCGAGAGGCAGCCGCGCGAGAGCGTCGAGACCGGCGATCACCGTCCGCGCGGTGTCGGCGCCCTGCATCGCGGCGTCGGCCACGTAGATCCGGAAGCCGTGACCCGTCTCGCGGAGCGTCTTCGTGAAGTCCTGGAAGGCTGCGCTGCTCCGGCTCGTCACGAGACCGATGCGGTTCGGCAGCAGCGGCACCGTATGACGGGCATTGAGGCCGAAGAGGCCGTCGCGCTGCAGCGCCTCGAGGATGCGCCGGCGCCTTAGCTCGAGCTCGCCGAGGGCGAAGGCAGGGTCCATGTCGTGGCCCACGAGCGAGAGGCCATAGCGCGCATCCCAGCGCAGCTCGCACGCGATGCCGACCTGCGTGCCATTCTCGAGCACGAGGTCGAGCCCCGCCGTCTTGAAGCTCGCCCGGATTCTCGCGAGATCGGAGGCCCAGATCTGGCAGCGCATCTTCGCCACCACGCTGCCGCGGGCATCGGACTCGACGAGGTCGCAGAAGAAGTGCCCGCGCTCCGATCCCGAGCTGATCTCGGCCTTCACCCAGAAGCTCTTGCCGGAGGCGGGGCGCAGCAACTCGGCGATGCGATTCGTGATGGCGGAGAGCGCGTGGAAGCTGCGGGACGACACGCGGCCGAGCGTACCACGGCGACGCCCGCCTTCGCGCACTACACGAAGCGACTCACCAGGTTCTCGAGGCGCTCCTGGCCACCCGAGCGCGGCTTCGGATCGAGCCGGCGCTCGAGCGCGAGATCGGCCAGCCCGGAGAGGCTCTGACGCCCTTCGAGGATCTCGCGGCCGAGCGCGCCGCTCCAGCCCGCGTAGCGCTGCTCGAGGTTGCGGGCGAGCTCGCCGTCTTCGATCAGCCGCGCCGCTGCGAGCAGGCCGCGTGCGAGCACGTCGACGCCGCCCACGTGCGCGTGGAAGAGATCCTCCGCAGCGACGCTCTGGCGCCTGAGCTTCGCGTCGAAGTTGAAGCCGCCGGTTCCTATGCCGCCCGCGCGCAGGATGACGTAGAGCGCGAGCGTCGCGTCCTCGGCCGAATTCGGGAACTGGTCGGTATCCCAGCCATTCTGCGGATCGCCGCGGTTGACGTCGACCGAGCCCAGCAGGCCGCAGGCGGCGGCATACGCCAGCTCGTGGGCGAAGCTGTGCCCCGCGAGCGTGGCGTGGTTGACCTCGAGGTTGAGCCTGAACTCGCTCTCGAGGCCGTGCTGGCGCAGGAAGGCGTGAACCGCCGCTGCGTCGAAATCGTACTGGTGCTTCGTCGGCTCCATGGGCTTGGGCTCGATGAGCAGCGTGCCCGAGAAGCCGATGCGCTGCCGGTGCTCGGCCACGAGGCCGAGAAAGCGGCCGAGCTGCTGGCTCTCTCGACGCAGATCGGTGTTGAGCAGCGTGTCGTAGCCCTCGCGGCCGCCCCAGAGCACGTAGCCTGCGCCGCCGAGGCGGTGCGTCACCTCGAGGGCGTGCCTCACCTGCAGCGCTGCACAGGCGAAGACCTCCGGATCGGGATTCGTGGCGGCGCCCGCCGCGTAGCGCGGATGGCTGAACAGGTTCGCCGTGCCCCAGAGCAGGCGCACACCCGTGCGCTCGATCTGCGCGGCCAGAACGTCGGCCATGCGGTCGAGGCGAGCGGCCGACTCGCGGAGGGTCGCGGCCTCGGGCGCGACGTCGCGGTCGTGGAAGGTGAAGAAGGGCGCGCCGAGCTTCGTGAACAGCTCGAAGGCGGCCTCGGTCTTTCGCTCGGCGAGCAGCATCGGATCGCCGGCCCCGAGCCAGGGGCGCGCGATGGTCTCCTGCCCGAAGGCGTCGGCGCCGGCAAAGCCGAAGCTGTGCCAGTAGCAGACCGCAAAGCGCAGGTGCTCCTCCATGCGCCGGCCGAGCACGATGCGGTCGCGGTCGTACCAGCGGTAGGCGAGCGGGCTCTGGCTCTCGGGCCCCTCGTAGCGGATGCATTCGATGCCGGGAAAGAAGGGCTCGGTCACGGGAGGCTCCTCGTGCGCACG
>CAYOIG010000799.1:0-6357 GCA_964403915.1 uncultured Myxococcaceae bacterium | reverse complement strand
ACGTCGTGCGCGGCGGCTCGGTGGTGCTCGCAGAGAGCGAGGGCAACTTGATCTGGGGCGACAGGCGCCTCGTCGCCCTCTTCGGCGTCGAGGGTCTCGCCGTGATCGATACGGGCGATGCCCTGCTGGTGGCGCGATTGGCGCGGAGCGGAGATCTTCGACGGCTGGTCGGCGCGCTTCGGGCGCGAGGCCGCGAGGATCTGACCTAGGCGGAGGCGAGCCATGGCGGCGTCAGGCCGGAGCCGAGAGGCGCTCGAGTCGCTGCGCGCGATCCCGCTCTTCTCGCAGGCGACCGACCCGGATCTCGAGCTCGTGAGCTCGTACCTGATCGAGCGGCGCTTCGCGCGCAACACCACCATCGTCGAAGAGGGCCTTCCCGGCGACTACATGTACGTCGTGCGCGAGGGCCGCGTGAAGGTCACGAAGCTCGCCGACGAGGGCCGCGAGAAGATCCTCGGCTTCATCGACGAGGGCGGCTTCTTCGGCGAGATGGCGCTGCTCGACCGCGCGCCGCGCATCGCATCGGTGAAGACCCTCGCGCCGGTGCGCCTGCTGGCGCTCTCTCGTGCGGACTTTCTCAGCCTGCTGCGCAAGAGCCCCGATCTCGCGATGGCGGTCATCATGGAGCTGACGCGCCGGCTGCGCGAGATGGACGAGCAGGCGAGCTCTCTCTCCTTCCAGCGGGTGAAGGAGAGGGCCAAGGGGATCTTCGTGCGTCTCGCCCACGATCCGGCAACGCGTGAAGGCCTGCGCACGACCCCCGCGCTCACGCACCAGCAGATCGCCGACATGATCGGCACCTCGCGCGAGACCGTGACGCGCGTCGTGAAGGATCTCAAGCAGGAAGGCTGGCTGCAGCAGGAGGGCAAGCGCTACCTGGTGTCGGCCGCCGTGACGGCACCGGAGTAGGTCAACCCAGCAGCGGCCCGCGCCGATACGTGCCTCGTGGTGGAGAGCGGCTTTCTCGGCTGGCTGGTGGACTCCATGCGCTCGGGCCTCGTGGCGATCGACCGCACGGGAAGGATCGCCGCGGCGAACGGAGGCGCGCGCAGGATGCTGGGCGCGCCCGACCTCGGCGCAGGCCGCCCGTGCCGCGAGGCGCTGCGGCATCAGCCTGCGATCGCCGGCCTGCTGGAGGGCGCCCTCGATGGTCGCTCGAGGCCGAGTCGTGCCGAGCTCGTGCTCGAAGGAATCGAGGGCGAGCCTGCGCGCACGATCGGCTTCACGCTCGATACGGTGCGTGACGAGCGCGGCGCCGTGCAGGGCGCCGCGCTCGTGTTCCGCGATCTCACGCCCTTCGAACGGCAGGACGAGCAGGAGCGCCTGCGCGATCGGCTTGCCGCGCTCGGCGAGATGGCTGCCGGTCTCGCTCACGAGCTGCGCAACCCGCTGACGGGCATGGAGGTGCTCGCCGGGCTGCTCGAGCGCCGGCTCGCCGGACTGCCCGAGGAGCGGGCGTTGCTGGCCGAGCTCAGGAGCGAGCTTCGCACCCTCTCGCGAACCGTGACCGAGAGCCTCGAGTTCGTGCGGCCCGTGCGCCTCGTGCGTGAGGCCGTGGATCCGGTGGAGCTGCTGGAGGAGTCGCTCGCGCTGGCGCGCTCGCGCGTCGGCTTCGCCGGCCGCATCGAGCGAGACTACGACGACGAGCTTCCCTCGATCCACGCCGACGCCGACCAGCTCCGCGGCGTCGAGACCAACCTGATCGTGAACGCCCTCGAGGCGATGGGCGCCTGCACGCGGCCGGAAGGCCATCGTCTGCGGCTCGGCCTGCGCGTTCTCGAGAGAGGGCGCGAGGCCTGGCGAGCCTCGGCGGCCGGAGGGGAGGAGGCGCCCGCGGCCACGCTACGCGAGCTTCGCGTCACGGTGGCCGACACCGGGACGGGGGTGCCTCCGGAGCTGCGCGAGCGCGTCTTCCATCCGTTCTTCACCACCAAGGAGTGTGGATCGGGCGTGGGCCTCGCCCACGCGCAGAAGGTCGTCGTGAGCCACGGCGGCGCGCTCGAGCTCGAGACTGGGCCGGGGGAGGGCGCCGTGTTTCACGTGCGGCTCCCGCTCGGCGGCGAGAGCGCCGCATGAGCGCCGGGCCCTTCGTACGCGTTCTCGTGGTGGAGGACAACGCCGCGCTCCGGCGCGGCATCGTGACCGCGCTTCGAGAGCGGTGGTCGGTGGTCGAGGAGGACGCCGACGGTGGCCGTGCGGTCGCGCGCCTGCGCGATGGGGCCGCCGAGCCCTTCGACGTGGTCGTGACGGACCTGCGGCTGCCGGGCGCGGACGGCGTTCGGGTGCTGCGCGCGGCGCGCGAGCGTGATCCGAGCACCGCGGTGCTGGTGATGACGGCGCACGGGAGCGTCGAGACCGCGGTCGAAGCCATGAAGCTCGGGGCGTTCGACTTCCTGCAGAAGCCCTTCGATCTCGAGCAGCTCGAGCTGCACGTCGCGCGCGCCGTCGAGCATGCGCGCCTGCACCGCGAAGTGAAGGCGCTGCGCGCCGAGCGCGTGGCTGGCTATGCCCCGGAGAACATCGTCGGATCGAGCCCCGCCCTGCGGGAGGCCCTCGATCTCGCCCGGCGTGTGGCGCCGAGCCGCTCGACGGTGCTCACGACGGGCGAGACCGGCACCGGCAAGGAGCTTCTGGCCGGCCTCATCCACGCCTGCTCTCCGCGAGCGGGGCAGGCCTTCGTGAAGGTGAACTGTGCGGCGTTGCCGGAGACGCTGCTCGAGTCCGAGCTCTTCGGCCACGAGCGTGGCGCGTTCACCGGAGCCGACCGGCTCCGGATCGGCCGCTTCGAGCAGGCCGACGGCGGGACGCTGCTGCTCGACGAGGTGGGGGATCTCTCGGCCGCGACGCAGGTGCGGCTGCTGCGCGTGCTACAGGAGCAGGAGTTTCATCGTGTCGGCGGCCGGGATCCGATCCGGACCGACGTCCGCATCGTGGCCGCGACCAACCGGAATCTCGAGCAGGAGGTGGAGGCGGGTCGCTTCCGGAAGGACCTCTACTTCCGGCTGAACGTGATCCGGATCCATCTGCCGCCGCTGCGGGAGAGGCCGGAAGACCTGATGGCGCTGGCCGAGCACTTCCTCGCTCACTTCGCGCTGGAGCTCGGCCGGCCCGGGGCCCGCTTCACGCAGGGCGCGCGCACGCGCGTGGCGAGCCATGCCTGGCCGGGCAACGTTCGGGAGCTTCGGAATGCCATCGAGCGCGCGGTGTTGCTCTCCGACGCCGGCAACGTGGAACCGCGCCACCTCGGGCTCTCCGCGCCGGGGCCGCGGGCCCCGGCGCCCCCAACGCGCCAGGCTCCGCCGGAATCAGGCACCCTATGCCTCGAGGAGATGGAACGAAGCCTCGTCCTCGAGGCCCTACGCTGCAGCGGGCACGTGCAGAAGCGGGCCGCGAAGCTGCTCGGAGTCAGCCCGCGCAAGCTCAACTACATGATCCAGAAGCTCTCGCTCACGCATCCGAGCTGGCGCCGGAATCGTTCCGTGGTCTGATGGGGTTCCCAGCCCCCTCGCTTGAAGTGGCTGTCCACTTCCGATATTCAAGCCCGGCTAACCTTGGGGGTGCCTTCATGTCCCGAGCCCGATGCCTCCCGCTTCTCGAGGCCCTGCTCGCCCTGCTGCTGGCCGGCGCAGCGCTCACGGCTTGCCAGAGCCAGGAGGCGAAGCTGGCCGAGCACCAGTCGCGCGGCGAGGAGTACGCGAAGGAGACGAAGTATCCCGAGGCGGTGATCGAGTTCAAGAACGTCCTGCAGATCGATCCCAACCAGGCAAAGGCGCACTACGGGCTCGCAAAGGCGTACCTCGGCCAGAACGATCTCGCCCGCGGCTACTGGGAGCTGCGAGAGACGGCGCGTCTCGATCCTTCGAACCTCGAGGCGAAGCTCCAATACGGGCAGCTCGCGCGCCTCGCGGGCGAGCTGGAGGAGGCGCTCGCGCAGGCCGACGACGTGATTGCCGCGCAGCCCGACAAGGCGCCGGCGCGCGTGCTGCGAGGCCAGGTGCTCGAGAGGCTGAAGCGCCCGGACGAGGCGGAGGCCGAGCTCAAGCACGCCATGGAGCTCGAGTCGAACGATACGGCGCCTACGTTTCTCTACGCGGACTTTCTCGTCCGCAATGGCAAGTCTGCCGAAGCGGAGCCGCTCTTCCGGCGGCTGGTGGAGATCAAGCCCGAGTTTCCGAGCTACACGGCGCTCGCGACCTTCCTGGCCCGCGATCCCAAGCGCGATGCCGAGACGGAGCCGGTGTTTCGTGAGGCGATTGCGAAGGCCAAGCCCGAGCAGCTCTCCACCGCCTACCGCACGCTGGCGAGCTTCTACTATGTGCGGAATCGCTTCGACGACTCCGAGCGGGTGCTGAAGGAGGCGATCGAGAAGACGCCCGACGATCTCGAGACCATCTACGCGCTGGCCCGCTTCTATGTCGCTCGCGGCGACGAGAAGAGGGCCGACCAGATGGTCGAGCAGGCGACGCAGGCGAAGCCCGACGACGAGAAGACCTGGCTCGTGCTCTCGGCCTTCCGCAGCCGCAAGGGAGATCTGCCCGGGGCGCTCGCTGCCGCCGAGGATGCGCTGAAGCGCAACCCCGAGAGCATCACGGCGAAGCTGCGCAAGGCGGAGCTGATGCTCGACCTGGGCTATCGCGAGGCCTCGAAAGAGAAGATCGCCGTGGGTCGCAGCATCACGGACGCCATTCTGGCGAAGGAGCCCGGCAACGCC
Organism: uncultured Myxococcaceae bacterium; assembly: GCA_964403915.1. Taxonomy (GTDB): domain Bacteria; phylum Myxococcota_A; class UBA9160; order UBA9160; family UBA9160; genus MYXO. The sequence continues at coordinate 1,646 of CAYOIG010000799.1, read as the reverse complement.
GACGCGCTCTTCGTCAAGGCGAAGATCGATCTCGCCGAGAGCCGCAACGACGACGCCATCACGGCCCTGCGCCGCGCGCTCGAGGCCAAGCCCGACTGGGGGCAGGCGCACTTCCTGCTGGGCTCGGCGCTCTTCCTGCAGAACGACCGCAACGGGGCGCGCAGCGAGGTGGCGCGTGCCGTCGAGCTCGAGCCCGACCTTGCCGAAGCACGCAAGATGCTGGCGCGAATCAACGCCGCTTCCGGGCAGTACGAGCAGGCGGTGGAGGAAGGCCGCAAGTATCTCGAGACACGACCCGGTGACGCGGATGCACGGCTCCAGCTCGCGCAGGCGCTCGTGCGTCTGGGCAAGCCGAAAGACGGCATGGCCGAGCTCGAGAAGATCCCGGAGAAGGACCGCAACAGCGAGATCTATTTCGCGATCGGGCGAATCGACCTGCTGCTGAACAAGCCCGGCCCCGCGCGTGCGGCGCTCGAGAAGGCCGACGCTCTCAACCCGAATCATCCCGAGGTGCTCCAGACGATGCTCCAGCTCGACCGCGTCGAGGGACGTCTCAAGGAGTCGCTGGACCGCATCGCGAAGGCGGTGAGCGCGAGCCCGCAGAACGTGCAGCTCGTTCACCTGCAGGGCATCGCATTTGCCGTCGATGGACGCACGAGCGATGCCGAGCGCAGCTTCCGGCGCGCGATCGAGATCGATCCGGCAGATCTTGCGGCCTATCAGAGTCTCGCTGGTCTCATGGCCCAGGCCGGCCGGCTCGAGGAAACGATCAAGACCTACGAGCAGGCGCTCGAGAAGCAGCCGAAGTCGGCCCCGGTGAACCTCACGCTGGGCTCTCTCTACGAATCCACCGGCGACAAGGCCAAGGCGATGCAGTTCTACGAGCAGGCGATCACGCTCGACCCGGGTCTCGCCGCCGCCAAGAACAATCTCGCCTACCTGCTCGCCGATAGCGGCCAGAACCTCGACCGTGCCCTCGATCTGGCGCAGGAGGCGAAGGCGCTGCTGCCCGAGAATGCGAATGCGGCCGATACCCTCGGCTGGGTGCTGTTCCGCAAGGGCGTGCCGGGAGCGGCGATCGGCTACCTGAAGGAAGCCGAGAACGGCACGCGGCCGGGCGACGAGAATCTCGGCCTGATCCGCCACCACCTGGCGCTGGCGTACGAGGCGAACGCCGAGACGGAGCGCGCGAAGGAGGCGCTCGAGCGCGCGCTGGTCGATCTGGACGCCATCAAGAAGCGCGCGGAGGAACGCGGTGCGGCCGTGAAGGAGCCCGCGTGGGCGGCCGACGTCCGCGCCATGCTCGAGCGGCTGAAGCAGGGGGCCCCGGCCACGACGTCCGGATAGCAAGGGGCACCTTCCCGGCAGGCGGTGGCCGGGAGTCCCGGCCGTTCAAGCGATCCCATCCCGTTGCCGATGAGCCGGGGGGCCGGGCCCGTGCGGCGCCCGCGCCGGAGGGATCTCATGAAGCCGTTCACCCTGGCGCTCGTGCTTCCGATCGTGCTCGTCGCGGCTTCGGCCCGCTCTGCCGATGGCCCGGCCGGGCCGGGAGCCCCTGCGCCCTCGCGCATCACCCTCGGCCCGGCTGCCACCGGCGCGGCGGGCCAGCAGGGCCGGCTGCACACGGTGATGGCCGGTGAGACGCT
>CAYOIG010000798.1:0-2176 GCA_964403915.1 uncultured Myxococcaceae bacterium | reverse complement strand
CACGCCTGGGTGGATCCCGACGTCGGGCCGCTCGAGGATGCGGCCCTCCTGCGCCCGCCGTCCGGCTCGCCCCTCGTCTTCACCGTCGACTTCATCACGCCCAACGTCGACGACCCCGAGGCCTTCGGCGCCATCGCCGCGGCCAACGCGCTCTCGGACGTCTACGCCATGGGCGGCGAGCCGCAGGTGGCGCTCGCGGTCTGCGGCTTTCCGCCGGAGCGCCTGCCGCTCGAGGTGCTGGCGCGCATCTTCCGCGGCGGGCGCGAGCAGTGCACGAAGGCCGGCTGCGCCGTCGCCGGTGGCCACACGATCGAGGCGCAGGAGCTTTCATACGGTCTGTGCGTGCTCGGCAGCGTCCCGCCGGGCCGCGCCCTCAGCCAGACACACGGAAATGTCGGAGACCGGCTCGTGCTCACCAAGCCGCTCGGCCTCGGCGTCGCCTGCGCCGCGTTTCGCAGCGGCCGGCTCGGCGCCGCCGAGCTGGCGCAGGCCGTGACGCTGATGACGTCGCTCAACCGCGACGCCAAGGAGGCCGCCCTCGCGGCCGGTGTGCGTGCGGCGACGGACGTCACGGGCTACGGCCTTCTCGGCCACCTACGTCATCTCGCGCTCGGTTCGGGCCTCGCCGCGCGCATCGAGGCACGGCGGGTTCCGGTGCTCGACTTCGCGCCGGCGCTCGCGGCCGAAGGTCTCGTGCCGGGCGGGAGCCGCCGCAACCTCGCCTACGTGATGCCCCATGCTCACTTCGATGAGCGCGTCGGCGAGACGCTGCGTCTGCTGCTTGCCGATGCACAGACCTCGGGCGGGCTGCTGCTCGCCGTGGCGCCCGAGCGCGAAGCGACGCTCGTGGCCGATCTCCGGCGCCGCGGCATGGCCGACGCGGCCGCCATCGGCACGCTGATCGCGGGCGAGCCCGGGGGCCTCGAGATCACGCCTGCGTAGCGTGACCTGCGGCGCGCGGGCGCACGCCGCGGGCACACCGTGCACGCGCGGCGCGCAGGATGACCCACGGGCTGTGCCGGGATGCCGCGCGCGGCACGGCGTGTGCTGCTCCCGAGGCGTGTGGAGCGCATTGGGCGAACCAGAAGAAGGGCACGTCGATTGCAGCTCGGGGCTGCGGGAGGAGCGCAATGCTCGCTGCGGCCTCGGAGTCGATGAAGGCCTTTCTCGATGGCTCGATGCCCGTCGATCCGAGCTTCGTCGTCCGGCGCGGGGCCGGCGGGCGATTCGAGCTCTCGATCGCCGGGCGCTTCTATCCGGCCTGGAGCGGCAACCTCGCGCAGGGGCTCGCGCAGCACGGCATCGGCATCGTGCGCGGATTCGCGCGCAAGGTGGAGGCCCTGCGCTGGCAGGGCTGCTTCGAGATCGCGCCGGCGCCAGGGGGCGATAGCCCACTTGCGATCAACTATCTGGAGCTCGCGTCCCGCTCGGGTGGCCCGCGGCTGCGCGCGCCGATCCAGCTCTTTCGCCACCAGATGTGCGCTTCGGCCGCTCATGGCGGATCGATCGAGGTCAGCCTCGAAGGCGCCGACCAGGTCGGCTTCCTCGGCTCGCTGCTCCAGCGCTTCGCCTCCGTCGCGCTCTTTCCGGCGCAGATGGCGATCGAGACCTCCGGCGGCGTCGTTCGCGACGTCTTCTGGCTCGAGGGAATCGGGCGCACCGTCCCTTCCGGCGAGGCGCGCAGCGCGCTCTCCCGTGCCCTGCGACGGCTCGAAGCCGGCGCGCGGCTGACCGCCGGAGCGCGCTGACGCTACAGCGGGGCGTGTCCGGTGCCCGGGGCCGTGGGCACGTCGCGCTCGCGATCGCGCTGCGCCGGCGCGCGGCCCGCGAGCCGCGCCCGCAGCCCCGCCACGCCTGCCGTCACCGCGGCCTGCGCGTCGTCGACGAGCGTATAGATCACCGGCACGACGAGCAGCGTGAGGAAGGTCGACGTGAGCAGGCCGCCGATGGCGAGAATGCCGATGGGCGCGCGCCACTCGGAGCCGTCGCCGCCTCCGAAGGCGACCGGCAGCATGCCGAAGATCGTCGCGATGGTGGTCATCAGCACGGGGCGAAGGCGGGTCGGCCCGGCTTCGAGCACGGCCTCGCGCTTTTCCATCCCGCGCTCGCGCAGCGTGTTGGTGTAGTCGACGAGCAGGATGCCGTTCTTCATCACGAGGCCCATCAGCATCAGCAG
>CAYOIG010000797.1:0-13048 GCA_964403915.1 uncultured Myxococcaceae bacterium | reverse complement strand
CGGGGAGCGGTTGAACGAGATCCGGTTCCGGATCAGGTAGTCGATCGTCCGCTCGAAGCTGTCGGTGTTGTGCTTGCCGATCGTCACGATCACGTGGCGGTCGATGTCGAGCTCCTTGCACAGCTCCAGCACCTCGAGGGTGCGGTCGCAGTCTGCGTCGCGGGTCTCGGCGTTGTCGTCGTCCATGGAGTTGAGGCCGAGGGCGATCGTCACCTTGCCGCCCGTCGCCTCTTTGATCGCCTGCAGACGTTCGCGGGTCAGCAGCTCGCCGTTGGAGCAGAGCTTGCACTGGTAGCCGAGCTCGGCCGTCAGGCGCAGCAGGTCGAAGGCATCCTTGCGCACCAGGAACTCGCCGCCGCTCCAGCCCACGGCCTTCACGTTCAGGTTCTTCGCGGGCAGCAGGACGAGGTCGCGGATCTCTTCGAGGCTGAGCTCACGCTTGCGGCTCTCGGCCACGACCTTGCGCTCGTTGCTCCCCGTCATGCACATCGGGCAGCGCAGATTGCAGCGCCGTGTGGCCTCGAAGTAGATCGCGCTGAAGCTGCGCCCCATCGTCCGGATCCCCCATCCATCCTGCCGCCAGATCCGGCAAACGGACCGGCGGGCGCGCGTAGAGCTACAGGTTTGCCAGAAGCCCCACCATGACGGCGATCATACGTTTTGGCGCCCCGTGAGACGAGTCGTGCCTTCGCGCGGGCCGTCCCAGACCAGGGGCGCCACGGCTACCTCTCCCGAGGTGAGCGTCGCGGCCCAGGGCCAGCCTGCGGTCGTGATCCACCAGCCGCCGGTCCGCGGGTGACGATACAGCCGCGGCGCATGGGTTTCGAGGGTTGCGACGAGGCCTGGCGTGCGGCGGCGACCGTGGTAGTCGCCGAAGCCATAGGGGTTGTCCGCGTGGAAGACGAGGGTGTCGTTGTAGCTGGGAGGATCGGGCCAGCGCCGCAGCAGGAGGAAGATCGGCGCCCACGGGCGCGAGCCGTTGTTGCAGGTGACGCTGAGGTACCAGCGCCCTTCATGGGCCGTGACGCTCGGCGTCTCGGTCGAGGCGAAGGCAGAGTTTCGCTCGCTTCCCGGGCGGAAACGCAGCGCGGGGCCGATGTATTGCCAGCCCTCGAGATCGAAGGACTGATAGACATCGACGCGCGAGAACCAGCGGCCCCGGCCCGTTGCGTGGAGCAGCCACTGGCGCGGCGCGACCTCGACGATCGACGCATCGCGAAAGAAGCGGTGCATCGGCGCGTGGATCGCGGTGCGGCGGCCCTCCCAGCGCACACCATCGCGCGACGTCATGTGCTCGAGGCGGTGCGGAGACCAGAACAGGTGAAAGGCGCCTTCCGTGGCCACGACGAAGGGGGCCCACGCCAGATCTCCGAAGTCGGCGACGGGCTCGGCCTCGTCCATGCCGCCGTCCGGCGGAAACGAATCCGACACGCCGTGCGCGAAGCGGCGCTCGGCATCGAAGTCGCCCCGGCTGCGATCCGTGATGCCGAGCAGGCGGAAGCGCCCCGCAGCATCGCGGAAGATCGTGTGGTCGTTGACGTAGAAGCCGTGACGGGCCGGACGGAACAGAAGCTGCCACGGGCCCGCGATGCGCGGCACGAAGACAGGCGGGTCGCCCGCCTCGGGCCGTGCCGCGGCCTCGCCTACCAGCCGCGGCTCGCCTGCCCTGCGCGGCACGGCCCAGACGCGGTAGCGGCCTGCGACGCGCACCAGCAGCGATCCGTAGCGCGCTCGCGCCACCAGCTCCCAGCCGGACTCCTCGCGCCGCTCGATCCGGTAGCCCTCGCGCTCCGGGTCGGCGATCCAGCCGAGATGCGCCCAGCCGCGGCCGGCGGCGACGCGAAGGCCGTGGCACTCCTGCTCCGCCCGCACCTGCTCGCGCGGGAGCGAGCCGTAGAAGTCGGTCTCGAGCCGCCAGCCGACCGCCACGCGCAAGGCGATCTCGACGAGGGCCCAGAGCAGCGCCGTCGCTCCGAGCACACCAAGCACCCACGCGAGGCCACTCGGCATCGCAGCGCAGGCAGGCCGGGCCCGCCTAGGCGAGCTCGCGGTCCTTGAAGAACATGGCCGACTGATCCCCCGTGTAGACGAGCCTGCCGTCCTGCTCGAAGCGGAACTCACAGCGGATCACGACGCGCCTCGGCCCGTCTCGCCACTGGCTCTCGCGGGCGTGGAGCTCGAGCGGAGGGCCGATCCGCGCCAGCGACTTGAAATCTGCGCGGTGGATGCGGTTGCCGAAGCCGCTCCAGCCCTCGTCCCAGCGGATGCCGTGGAAGAGCCAGGCCTGCAGGCAGCCGAGGCTCCCGGTCGCCATCAGGATCTCGGCGGCGGAGACGTGCGCGGGATGGAGAGCGTCGACGCGCTGCTCGCGCGCGAAGGGCAGTGTGCGCGTGGTGTCGAGCCGTGCCGAAATGGCATGGGCCTCCGGATCCACGGAGACGATCTCGTCCACGAGCACGGCCGCCTCGCCGTACAGAAAAGTGTCGAGGAAGCGGCGGATCTCCGCCGGATCGAGCGGTCCGGGCCTCACGAGCGCGCAGTCCCTCCGGCGGCCCTCGCAGCCGCGCCGTGAGGCGATCCTTCGCAGGCCCCGCCGGGCGCCGTCATCGCTCGAGCGCCACGCTGCCGGCGTAGGGAACCTCGAAGCTCACCTCGCCGGCGGACGATACCGTGAAGGCGAGGTCGAGGAAGTCCAGCCAGCGTACGCGGACCGGCGGCGCTCCGCTGCCCGCGACGGTGACGGCGAGGGGGCCCGTGACCGGCACCGAGACGAGCAGCGTATCCTGCGCCGCGCCGCGCGTGAGCGAGAGGCCCGCCGGCCGCGCGGCCCGCAGCACGTCGACGCCGCCGACACGGAGCAGCGTCCCCTCCTCGATCTGCGCCGTCACGAGGCTGCCGCTCTCGCGCCGCACCCGGGCGAAGCGGGCGCTGGCCTCGACGTCCGAGACCGCGAGCGGCGTCGCGCCGTCCCCGAGCAAAAGCGTGTCGCTCCCGGTGCCGTCGCTCACCTCGAGACACTCGAAGCCCGTGCAGCCCGGCCGCGAGACGGCCAGCGGCGCCTGCGAGGGATCGCCGAGGTCGAGAACCGAGAGCACGCGCAGGGAGGTCGCCGCCGCGGCCTCGAGACGCACGTAGTCGAGCGGCTCCTCGTGCCCCCAGAGCTCGCTGTACCAGCCCGCGGCGCGCGCCACCGAGATCGGCTGCGACGCCGTGGCGATCACACGCAGGCGCGTTGCGGGTGTAGCGCCGCGAGCGCGGCTCCACGAGATCTCGGCATCGCGTCCGCTCTCGAGCGTCACGCTGCGCGTCCCGCGCGCGTGGAAGAGCGCGGCGAGGGTGCTCGGGGTGTCGCGACGGATCTCGTCCGCGACGTAGAGGGCACGCGCTCCGCCCAGCAGCACGCTGCGGCGCGCGTGGCCATCGGGCGGCGAGCCGGGCACGAAGGGATTGGCGTAGTCGGTCTCGAGAGAGGCCAGCGCGCCCGCGGCCCCCGCATCGAGAAAGGCGCGCACCTGCGCCGGCTGCGTCAGCCACGGCGCCATTCCGTCGGCCGTGAGCACGTTGTGCGCACCTGCGAGCACGTAGTAGGAACGATTCGGCGACGAGTAGCCGTTCGGCCCGTAGCCGGCGTCCACGAGCAGCGCCTCCCCCTGGGCGAAGACGACGAGGCCGAGCGGGTCGGCGTGGGCGTGACCGCCCCCGAGGAAGTAGCTCTCGAAATCTGCCGCACCGTTCACGGTGGCCGTCACGCCGCCGGGCGTCACCAGCTTCGCGATGGCGTTCGCGACGTCGAGGGTGGTGACGTCGGGGCGTGCGACCGGCACGATGGCGTCGTCCACGAAAACGATCTGGTCCACCTCCTTGACGTCGTTGTTGCCGAAGTTGCTGGAGTCGGAGACGGCAGAGAGCCAGGCCGCCTGATACTGGCCTGGCGCCGCGAGAAACGGCGCTGCAACGCCCCAGGGCAGGTCGGCCTCCGCGGAGTCTTCGAAGGCGGGCTGGCGCCCGTTCGGCTGCCGCAGCATCAGGGCGTGTTCGAAGAGCGGCGCGAGGGACGGAAAGACGTCCTGCCCCGATGCGCGCTCGTAGTGGATCGCGAAGGGCAGCAGGTTTCCGAGCGAGTAGTCGGTGTACCACGCGCCCTCGCGGTTCCAGCCGCTCTTCACGACCACCGGCAGCACCTGCGCGATCGCCGCGAGCCCGCGGCCGAGCCAGTCGATCGGCCGGCTGCCGCCCGGTGCGATCGTGCCCGCCGGCAGCGCGAGGCCTGCGGTCGCGATGGCGGCGCCCGCTTTCGTTCGCCAGTTGTTGACCCGCTCCTGGTTCGCGGGGTTCACGGAGCTCTGGCCGTAGATCTGCTCGGCGGCGATTGCGAGGCGCGACTCGGCGAGCGCCAGCTCGGCCGGCGAGAGCGCACTGCGCACCAGATCATAGGCCTCGCAAGCGGCCTGCAGATGGCTCGAAGCCGTGAGCACCGTGCGCGAGGCGGCGCCGAGATTGGGGCCGAAATCGTCGAGCGGAGCGTTCGGCCCCGTGCCCACGGCGCCGAGCGCGAGCGCCGCCGCACTCCGGTAGCGCGCGTCTCCCGTCAGCACCCAGGCAAAAGCGGCCGCCTTCGCCCAGCGGGCCCGTGTCTCCTCCGAGAGAGAGGCCGAGCCCGGGTTTCCGGAAACCGCCTGCTCCGCGAGCGCCCGGACCGTATTCCACCAGCCCGTGTAGGGTGCGCGCGTGATGCGCGAGAGCAGGAGCGGCAGGTCGGCCGCATCGAGCAGAAGCCCGGGTCGCCCCGCCGGCGGCAGCACGGGCGTGGTCGGAAACACGGGGCCCTGCGGGACGCAGGAGAGGGTCATGAGCAGCGCAGCGGCAAACACGAAGCGACGCATCGGCAACGGCTCCGGGCGAGATCGCGAGAGGATCGCGGCGCCTCATGATACGCGACGCAGCGCCGGAGCGGGGGATTTCCCGTCTACGCCCGCCGGCGGCGGCCTCCCCCGAGCGACGCCAGCAGCTTCGGCGCAGGCAGCGTGTTGAGAACGTCCGAGGTCCTTGCCCAGCCGCGCCGCGCCGCGCCACCGCCACGCCGAACTCGTCCGCAAAGCGCAGGTGGGCCGGGTGGTGGGCATCCGAATCGATCACGAGCCGCACGCCCGCGGCAACGGCCTTGCGCACGTGCTCGTCTTTCAGGTCGAGCCGATCCGGCATGGCGTCGATCTCGAGCGCCGTGCCGGTGCGCTTCGCAGCGGCGATCACCGCGTCGATGTCGAGATCGAGAGGCTCGCGCCGCCCGATCTGGCGCGCAGTCGGGTGGAAGAGAATGTCGACGTGCGGGCTCTCCATGGCGCGGATCACGCGCCGCGTGGCCGCCGCGCGCGGCTGGCCAAACGAGGAATGGACGGCGGCGCCCACCACGTCGAGCTCCGCGAGCGCGTCGTCGGCCACGTCGAGGCTCCCGTCCTTGCGGATGTTGACCTCGGCGCCCGAGAGGACACGGAAGCCCCGCAGCTTCGCATCGAGCGCGCGGATGGCGGCCGTCTGCTCGCGCAGCTTCTTCTCGTCCGAGCCGTGCGCCATGGCGAGATCGCGCGTGTGATCCGTGATGGCGATGTACTCGAGGCCGAGGCGTCTTGCCGCCGCCACCATCTCCTCGATCGACGCTGCGCCGTCGGTCCAGTCGGTCTGCACCTGGAGGTCGCCGCGGAGGGCACCGTAGGGCAGCAGATCGGGGAGCTTCCCGGCACGGGCGGCCTCGATCTCGCCGTCGTTCTCGCGCAGCTCGGGCGCGATCCACGGCAGGCCGAGCGCCTCGTAGACATCCTCCTCCGTGCGGCCCGCGATCCGGCGCTCCGCCCGAAAGACGCCGTACTCGCTGAGCTTCAGCCCCTGCTCCTGCGCGATGCGCCGGAGTGCGACGTTGTGGTCCTTGCTGCCCGTGAAATACGCGAGGGCCGCGCCGAAGCTCGCCGCCTCCACCACGCGCAGGTCGGCATCGATCCCGCTCGCCAGCCGTACGAGCGCCTTCGTGCTGCCCTTCGCGTACACCTGCACCACCTCGGACATCGCGACGAAGGCTTTCATCACCGGTGCCGGATCGCGCGATACGACGAGGAAGTCGAGATCGCCGATGGTCTCCTTGCGGCGCCTCAGCGAGCCCGCAATGGTGGCGCGCTCCACGCCGCGCAGGCCCACGAGCCGGCCCTCGATCTCCCGGGCGAGCGCCCAGGCGTCTCCGAGCGGACGGCGCCCGCTCGCGGCCTTCTGCAGCGCGATGCCGCGCAGGATCTTCTCCTCGCTGCGCGCGCCGAAGTGCGGCAGCTCGCGCACCTTGCCGGCCCGGCAGGCAGCCCCGAGCTGCGCCAGGGTTCGCACACCGAGCGCGTCGTGGAGGGCCTTCACGTGCTTCGGCCCGAGGCCTTCGACGCTCGTGAGGGCGAGCACGTCGACGGGCGTTGCGGCCCGTAGCCGTTCGAGATCCGCGATGCGCCCCGTGCCGAGCAGCTCGGCGATGCGCTCGGCGATGCCCTTGCCCACCGCCGGCAGCGCATCGAGGGCCGCGACGCCGCCTTCGGCCAGCAGCGCGTGGAGCGGCTGCTCGCACGACGCCACCGCGGCGGCGGCCTTCTCGTAGGCGCGTGGCTTGAACGGCACGCCCTCCATCTCGAGAAAGAGCGCCATCTCCCGCAGCCGCGCCGCGATCTCGGCGTTGCCGGCCACACCGTGCCCCGACTTGCGCCGCGGCGTGGACCGAACGCGCGGCACGCCCTACCCGCGGTCCGGCGCGCCGCGCGGCGCGGCGGGCTGGGCCGGCCGCGAGAAGTCGAGCAGGCGCGGCTCGACCACGCGCCGGTAGTCGTTCCAGGAGAGCCGGATCGCCTCGCGATGGCTGCCCGCATTGCAGGTGATGCGCTCGTCCTCCGTGAGGGCGAGGCTCGCCACCACCGAGAGCTCCCACAGATTGCCGAACGGCGGAATCGCGCCCGGCTCGCAGTCCGGACACACGCGGGCGATCTCCTCCTCGCTCGCGAGCTCGACGGCGCCGTGACCGAGCGCCGCGCCGAGACGCTCGAGATCCACCTCGTGATGAGCCGGCAGCACCGCCATCACGTAGCCATCTCCCGCGCGAACGATCACCGCCTTCGCGAACTCCCGCCCCCGCGTGTGCGTGTGCGCAGCCGTCTCCTGCGCCGTGTAGTCGCGCGAGTGGCCCAGCACCTCGTAGGCCACGTGCCGCTCGTCGAGAAGGGTCCGAAGTCTGGGTATGGTGTGCATTGCCGTCTCCTCCCGTCCGGCCCCCATTCTTCGCGCGCCGCATGAATTGTAGCGCGCGCAATCCGCACGAAAGCCTGAAGCACTCCGTGTCGCCGCCGCGCGTGTAGGCCGTGGCCCCGGTCGCCGAGCTCTGCCTTTCTCGGGGCGACAGGGCGAGTCCGCGAGCATATACTTGCAGGGTATCCACAGGGCAAGCAGTTTCTCCGAGGACTCCGAGATGTCCGAAGCCGCCCTTACACTCGACCTCACGATGCCGAGAGAGGTCCGCGCAGCGTCTGCCATCGGAGAGCGGCTCACCGAGCTTCGCGCCGAGCAGGGCATCACCCAGATCCAACTCGCCGAAATGATCAGCTCGAGCCAGCGGGCGATCTCCGCCTACGAGACCGTGGCCGAATGCCCGCCCACCGCCGTCGTGGTTCAGCTCGCCCGCGCCCTCGAGGTCTCCGCTCGCGAGCTGCTCGGTCGCGCGCCGCCGAAGAAGAGCGGATCGGCTCGGGAGGACGCCGAGGCCACCGGAGGAACGCGATGAGCCAACCCAAGCGCCAGAGCGACGAGGAGCAACTCCTCGCCAAGATCCGCCGTCTCCCGCCCGATCGCGTCGCCGAGGTCGAGGACTTCGTCGACTTCCTGCACAGCCGCGACGAGGAGGAGCGACTCACCCAAGCCGCGTCGAAGCTCTCCGAGGCCTCCTTCGCCAAGGTCTGGGAGAGTCCCGATGACGCCGACTATGACCGGCTCTGACTTCGGGGACTTGGTCCTCGTCCCTTTCCCCTTCACCGACCAGAGCACGACGAAGCGGCGGCCCGCCGTCGTCGTCAGCAGCGCGGCCTACCACCGTGAGCGGCCGGATCTGGTGATTCTCGCCGTCACGAGCCAGGTGCGTGCGGTCGCGGGGCTCGGCGAGGCTGCCATCTCCGGGTGGAAGGAGGCCGGCCTGCTGAGGCCCTCCGTCTTCAAGCCCGTCCTCGCCACGATCGAGCGTCGCCTCGTGCTGCGCACTCTCGGGCACCTCGCTGACGAGGACCGTGCCGCGCTCCGCCGCGTGCTCGCCGAGATCCTCGGCGAATAGGGATCGCGGGCTCTTCCTTTAGCCGCTCCGCGATCGGCTGCTGACCACCGAACGGTGTCGGCCGCGCGGAGGGGCCGCTGACGCCGCTCCTGCGCGCTACCCCGAGGCGTCCGGCCCGCACAGCCGTTCGGGAACGACCACCGAATCGAAGAGCTCGGCGGAAACACCGGAGCGCAGCGCGGCTTCGCGCAGCGTGAGATCTTCCTCGGCCGCGCGCTGCGCGATGCGAGCGGCAGCGTCGTAGCCGATTGCGGGGGCGAGCGCCGTCACCAGCATGAGCGATCGCGCCACGTACTCCCCGAGACGCTTCTCGTCGAGCCGCGTGCCCTCGACGAGAAAGACGCGGAAGCTCTCGCAGGCGTCGCCGAGCATCCCGATGGCGCCGAGCACGTTCGCGATCACGAGCGGCCGGAAGGTGTTGAGCTCGAAGTTTCCGGCGGTGCCGGCCATGGCCACCGCCGCGTCGAGCCCGATCACCTGGATGCAGACCATCAGCATCGCCTCGGCCTGCGTCGGGTTCACCTTCCCGGGCATGATCGACGAGCCCGGCTCGTTGGCCGGAAGCCGCAGCTCGGAGAGCCCCGCGCGCGGCCCCGAGCCGAGCCAGCGCAGGTCGTTCGCGATCTTGAACAGCGACACCGAGAGGCTGCGCAGCGATGCCGACGCGCGCACCATCTCGTCGAGCGAGGCCTGCGCCGCGAACTTGTTCGGCGCCGTCACGAAGGGCTGGCCCGTGAGCGCGGCGATGCGGGCGGCGACGCGCTCGCCGAAGCCGGGCGGCGCGCTCAGCCCCGTTCCCACCGCGGTGCCGCCGGCGGCGAGCCGGTAGAGCCCCTCCAGCTCGCGAAGGATGCACGCCCGTGCATCACCGAGCTGGGCCACGTAGCCCGACCACTCCTGCCCGACGGTGAGGGGGGTCGCGTCCGCGAGATGCGTGCGGCCGAGCTTGACGACGCCCTTCCACGCGGCGGCCTTCGCGGCGAGCGCATCGCACAGGGCATCCATCCTCGGCAGCAGGTGCTCTTTCAGCATGCGAACGCTCGCCACGTGCATGGCCGTGGGGAAGGTGTCGTTCGACGACTGGCTCCGGTTCACGTGATCGTTCGGATGAACGGGCGTCTTGCTGCCGAGCACGCCGCCGCAGAGCTGGATGCAGCGGTTCGAGATCACCTCGTTGACGTTCATGTTCGTCGGCGTGCCGGAGCCGCTCTGAAAGACGAGGAGCGGGAAGTGATCGTCGAGCTCGCCGAGGCTCACCTCGCCGGCGACGCGGGCAATCAGCTCGCCCATCCAGCGCGGGAGCAGCCCGGCCTCGACGTTCGCGAGTGCGGCGGCCTGCTTCACGACACCGTAGGCGTGATGCACCTGCGCGGGCATGCGGTCCTGGCCGATGGCGAAGAGCCGGAGCGCGCGCTGCGTCTGCGCGCCCCAGTAGCGATCGGCCGGCACCGCAACCTCTCCCAGCGAGTCGCGCTCCGTGCGGCTCCCGCTGGCCGCGAGGCCGACGGGCAAGTCGAGGATCTCCGGCGGCGCCTGGCGCTCGCTCATCCGGCGGCGCTCCCCTCTGGTGACCGTGGGTGAAGCGTAGGCGAGCAGCGGCGGTGCGGCCGCGGGTGGGCCCCGGGGCGCGCCAGCGGGGTATGCTCGACGCTCCGGAGGTGATCCATGGGCTGCGACTTCAAGCTGACGGGCGGTTCGGTGATCGACGGCACGGGCGCGAAGGCCGTGCGGGCAGACGTCGCGGTGACGGGCGGCCGCATCAGCGCCGTCGGTGAGCTCGCAGGGCTCGAAGCCGCGCAGGAGATCGACTGCACCGGTCGCACCGTCGCCCCGGGCTTCATCGACATCCACTCCCACGCCGACTGGATCCTGCCCTCGCCCGACCACGGCGCGCTGATCGAGCCGTTCGTGCGCCAGGGCATGACCAGCGTCGTGACGGGAAACTGCGGCTTCAGCCCGGCGCCCGTCTCGGACGTGAGCCGCGAGAGCGCCCGCGAGGCGAGCCGCCTCATGCAGGACGGCACGCTCGCGCCCGAGTGGGCAACGATGGGCGCCTTTCTCGACGATCTCACGGCCGGCGGCGTCGCGCTCAACGTCGCCCAGCTCGTGGGGCACGGGACCGTACGCAGCGCGGTGACGGGCACGCTCGAGCCGCGCGCGCCGCAGCCGCACGAGCTGCGCGCGATGGAGCGGCTCGTCGACGAGGCCCTCGACGCAGGCTGCATCGGTCTCTCCACCGGCCTCGGCTACGCGCCGGGCATCTTCTCGGGCGAGGAGGAGCTCACGGCCTTCGCCGCGATGGCCGCGCGGCGCGGCCGGCTCTTCACCTCGCACCTCAAGGCCTATAGCTGGGCGAGCGGCGTCTACGCGCACGATCCGAAGCAGGACCCGCACAACCTCACCGCCATCCGCGAGATTCTCGCCGTGGCGCGCGCGGCGAACGTGCGCCTGCAGATCAGCCATCTCATCTTCGTGGGCCGCAACACCTGGCCCAACCACGGCGAGGCGCTGCGGATGATCGAGGATGCCCATGCGCAGGGCCTCGACGTCGCCTTCGATGCCTTCCCCTACACCGCCGGCAACACGACCTGCGCCGTCATCTTTCCGGCCGCGATCCTGCCGAAGCTCGAGGACGTGCTTCGCGATCCCGAGCAGCTCGCCGGTCTCGCGCGCTTCGCCGAGATGGCCTTTGGCGCCGTCGGCTTCGGCCTCGCCGACATCCAGCTCATGCACTGCGACGTGCCCGAGTGGAACCATCTCGACGGCCTGCGTGTGCCCGAGGCGGCGGCGCGGCTCGGCATGGAGCCCTTCGAGTTCTACGCACGCCTCACCGTGGCGAGCCACCGCAACGCGCGCGTGCTCAATCACACCTACAGCGGCGACCGTGGCGAGGAGGACGCCTTGCGCGCGGTTCTCGCCCATCCGCTCTGCACCATCGAGACCGATACCCTGCTGACGCGCGACGGTCACCAGAACCCCGCGAGCTACGGGACCTTTCCGCGCGTGCTCGACACCTGCGTGCGCGACGGCCTCTTCTCGCTCGAGGAGGCCGTGCGGCGCATGACGGGCGCAGCGGCAGAGCGCCTCGGCTGGAGCGACCGCGGCTTCGTCCGCCGCGGCCAGGCCGCCGATCTCGTGGTCTTCGATGCTGCGCGCATCCGCGACCGAACGAGCTTCGAGGCGCCCTCTCTCGCCCCCGAAGGCATCGACGACGTCTTCGTCAACGGCCGCCCCGTGCTGCGCGGCGGACGCTACGACGCCGGCGCCCGGGCAGGGGTCGTGATTCGCGCGTGAGCGGGCTCGGGGCTACGAGCGGCGGAAGCGCGAGAGCGTGGCGGCCTCGAGGGAGTCTTCGGCCACGCGCCACGGCACCACGCGCGAGCGCATCCAGCGAACGGCCAGCAGGTCGTAGAAGGCGGCGAAGGCGCGGTTCCACATGCCGTACTTCGACACGCCGTGCAGGCGCGGGCGGCTCTCCACCACCACCTCCACCACGCGGAAGCCCTCGAGCCGAAACAGCGTGGGCAGGAAGCGGTGCATGCCCTTGAAGATCTTCACCCGTTCGATGCACTCGCGGCGGAAAGCGCGGTAGGTGCAGCCGGCGTCCTGGACCACGTCGCCCGAGATCCAGTTGCGGACGCCGTTCGCGATGCGCGACTGCACGTGACGCCATCCCGTGTCGCCCGTCATGCGATCTGCGCGCCAGCCGCAGGCGCAATCGGCGATGCCCTTGCGAACGGGCTCGATCAGCTTCGGCAGGTCGCTCGGCGCGTTCTGGAGGTCGCAGTCCATCACCACCAGGATCTCGCCGCGCGCGCGGCGCAGGCCCGCCTCGGTGGCGGCGCTCTCGCCACCATTGCACGCAAGGCGCACGAGCCGGAAGCGGCTCTTCGGATCTCGCGCCACCTCCTCGCGCACGCTCGCGGCCGTGCCGTCGCGCGAGCCATCATCGACGAAGATCACCTCGTAGGCGTCGATGCCAGCCTTCGCGAGCACGCCGCGAAGGTCTGCGGCGAGGATCGGGACGTTCTTCTCCTCGTCGTAGGCCGGAATGACGATCGAGAGCTCCGGCGTCTCCACGGCCTAGGCACCCTTGCTGGCGAAGAAGCCCTTCACGGCCTCCGCCACGTAGACGACCTCTTCGTCCCGCATCGAACCGAAGCAGGGCAGCGAGAGGATTTCCCGGCACGCAGCCTCGGTTCGGGGCAGCGCTTCGCTGCGAACGCCGGGGCGCCCGAGCGTCGCGGGCTGCAGGTGGTTCGGCACGGGGTAGTGGATGCCGGTGCCGATGCCCGCCCCCTTCAGATGCTTCTGCAGCGCGTCGCGTTCGGGCGTACGCACCACGTAGAGGTGAAAGACGTGGTGGGCGTGCTTGCCCTCCTGCGGGAGCTGCAGGGGGAGCCCCTGCAACAGCCCGGCGTAGCGGGCGGCGACGCGGCGACGGCCCTCGTTCGAGGCATCGAGGCGCCGCAGGAGCACGCGCGTCGCGGCGGCCTGGATCTCGTTGAATCGCAGATTCCACCCGACGACGTCGTGGCTGAGCTTCTCCTTGCGGCCGTGGTCGCGGAGCATGCGGAGCTTGCGGGCGAGACCTTCGTCGTCGGTGACCACGGCGCCCCCGTCGCCGAGGGTCGGAAGGTTCTTCGACGGGTAGAAAGAGAGCACGCCCGCCACGCCGAAGGCACCGACCCTGCGCTCGCGCCAGCCAGCGCC
>CAYOIG010000796.1:0-2230 GCA_964403915.1 uncultured Myxococcaceae bacterium | reverse complement strand
CGTGCTCGAGGGCATGGCGTTCACGGTCTTCGAGATGATGCACGCCATGGTCCAGGGCGTGAACCCCAAGTTCGCGCACACGCTCTCGGGAACGATCGCCGACGAGCGGCGGCACGTGGGCTTCGGCGAGAACCGCATCGGCTCCCTGATCCAGCAGCACCCCGAGAAGAGGGGCGAGATCGAGCGCATGCAGCGCGACATGTCGTATTACATGCTCGCGACCTTCGCAGACGCATTCCGGCGCGCGCCCGACGAGGCCGAGCGAAGGCGCTTCTCGCAAGAGCTCGGGGGGCGCCCCGAGGCGAGCTGGCACGGCGTCGACCTCGCCAAGGCCGACCCCAAGGACATGGAGCACGTGCTGGCCGACACGGTGCTGAAGGAGTTCAAGACCCGGCTCGGTCGCATCGGCATCGAGTACCAGACCCCGGTTCGGCCGTAGGGCGGGGGAGCGCGTGACGGAGTCGGCGCCCGACGTTCACTCGCTGCCGCCGGACCGTTTTCTCGAAGAGGTTCACTCCTTCGAGTTCTGGTTCCACGCCGTGGAGGGCTACCTCTCGGCGACCCGTTACGGCCGCAGGCCCGACACGCTGGACATACCGCTCGCGGAGCCGGAGCGGGATCGGCTGATCACGGTCCTGTGTCATTACTGCATCGGTGAGACTGCGGCGCTCGAGGCGTCGAGCGGCCTCATCACCATCGCACCCAACCGGCTCACGAAGGTCTTCCTCGCCACGCAGGTGGTCGACGAGGGGCGCCACCTCGAGGTGCTGCTGCACCGGTTGCAAGACCTCGGCGTCACGAACCCCGAGCTGGAGATCGAGCGCCGCGCCACGCGGAGCCTCGTCGCCTTCAAGCGGCGCCTGCTCGAACTCGTCGAGGGCAAGGACTGGGAGGCCGCGATCTTCGCACAGAACGTGATCCTCGAATGCCTCGAGTTCACGGTCTTCCAGGCGCACGCGGAGACGGCCGATCCGGTGACGCGCGACGTTCTGCAGGGCATCGTGAAGGACGAGCGGCGTCACATCGGTTTCGGAGAGAACGAGCTGGGGCGGCGGCTCAAGACCGCGCCCCATACGCGGGCGCGCCTCGCCGCCGTACGGCACGAGCTCGATCCGCTGGTGCTGACGAGCTGCGACGAGACGCTGGTGCAGATCGGAATCCCGCCGTCCGCACGGCCGGAGATCGGCCGCAGCTACCTCGCGGCCGTTCACAGGCTCGGCTTCGCATGAGCTCCGGGGGCGAGCCGAAGCCGGGCCCGGCGGCGCCGGGCCCGGACGAAGCGCGGCCGCGCCAGCGCTTCGTACTCGAGGACACGGGCTTCGACGAGGTTCCGCAGAAGTACCGGAAGTACTACCGCAAGTGGAAGGGGCCCGGAGACGAGCTCGGCCTGAACGAGGTGCTGTGCCCGGTCTGCAAGGTGGTGATGCGCTCGACGCGCGAGCTGCGGCCGGGGGACCGCGTCTACTGCATGGCCTGCTTCACGCGCTTCACGGTGACGCGGAACGAGGCAGGGACGCTCGAGGCGACGATCGAATACTGAGCCTCAGCCCGGCGAGTACGCCTTGGCTCGCGAAGAGCACGAGCAGGGGCTCGATCGGGTAGCGGTAGCGGTAGTAGAAGATCGAGCACGCGACGTAGGGCAGGGCGTACGCCGCCGCGAGCAGGGCCAGCAGCCGCGCGTCGCGCCGGCGCAGCGAGATCGCGAGGCCCACGAGCGCGAGGGCGCCCACCGCGGCCTGCCATGGGTCGTATTCAGGAAACAGGAAGAGCACGAGCCGGCGCGTCCAGAGGCCGGCCGCGACGCCCGGATGCTGCGCCACGAATGCGAGCGCGCCGCGCGCGTAGAGCGCATCCCGCTCGGCCTCCAGCATCTGCCCGTAGCCGGGCGGCGCGGTGGCCTCCATGCAGACGACCTGACGATCGTAGAGGGCCGTGCGGTCCTTCGGTGCCCTGGAGCGCACGATCGATTCGAACGCGCTCGGCGTACGCCAGGGGGGCCCCTCACCCGCCTCGCAGGCGCGGAAGTCCGGAAGAAAGGTCTCCGCGAGCGTTGGGTGGCCGAGGTAGGCATTCTGGCCGAGACCGCTGCGCACGGGAACGAGGCGGCCGAAGACGCTCCAGTTGCGAAGCGTCCAGGGCGTGAGGACGAGCACGGCGCCGAGGAGCAGGGCGGCGGCGACCTGCCAGCGGCGGGCGGCCGACGCAGCGCTCGTGCTGCGCACGACATGGA
>CAYOIG010000795.1:0-2767 GCA_964403915.1 uncultured Myxococcaceae bacterium | reverse complement strand
GTCGAGACGCAGCAGGAAGGCCTGGTCATCGCTGATCGAGGAGCTCTCCCAGGGGTTGCTCTCGAGCACGGACGGCCCGCCGCTCGAGAAGCTGAAGCTCCGGGTTCCCGCGAGAGGCCTTCCGGCGAGCGTCTTCAGCTCGGGAGCCAGCTCGAAGCGGCAGCGCAGACCGGGCGCGAGCGTCGCAGAGAAATCGTAGGCCCAGCGACGCTCGTCGATCCAGCGGGCGCTGCCCGCCGCCGGGCATTCGATCCGGAACGGCGCGACCGGGCGTCCGGGATCGCCGAAGGGAACCATCGGCTCCGAGAACGTGACCGCCACCTGCTGCACCTGCCTTGCGGTGCCCTGGGGCGAGAACGACGCCACCCGGGGCGGTCCGGCCGCGAGCGCGCCGAGGGGCAGGAGCACGAGAACACCCACGACGGAAGCGAAGCGGCGGATGCGCACCCGAACCCCCTGCACGAGTCGGGTGCATGCTAATGCATGGCGGGCTGCTTGCGTGCGATTTTGGCGGGCTACGCCGCGAGAAGCTGCCGCAGCACGTAGTGCAGGATGCCGCCGTGGCGGTAGTACTCGATCTCGTCGAGGGTATCGATGCGACAGAGCAGGCCGATCTCTTCGGTGCCGCCGCCTGCGCGCGTGATACGGCAGCGAACGGTCATGCGCGGGCGCAGCGCCTGCTCGAGGCCCACCAGGTCGAAGATCTCGGTGCCGTCGAGGCTGAGGCTTCTGCGCGTGACGCCGCCCGCGAACGTGAGCGGCAGCACGCCCATCCCGACGAGGTTCGAGCGGTGGATGCGCTCGAAGCTCTCGGCGATGACCGCACGGACGCCAAGAAGCTGCGTGCCCTTGGCGGCCCAGTCGCGGGAGGAGCCCGAGCCGTACTCCTTGCCCGCCACGATCACGAGCGGCGTACCGCGTTCCCGGTAGCGCAGGGCGGCGTCGTAGATCGACATCACGTCGCCTTCTGGCAGGAGCCGGGTGAAGCCGCCTTCCGTGCCCGGCGCCAGCTCATTGCGCAGGCGCACGTTGGCGAGCGTTCCGCGCATCATCACCTCGTGATTGCCGCGCCGGGCCCCGTAGCTGTTGAAGTCTTTCTTCGGGACGCCGTGCGAGAGCAGGTAGAGCTCGGCCGGCGACTCCGTCGCGATGCTGCCCGCAGGCGAGATGTGGTCGGTGGTGATGCTGTCGCCCAGCAGCGCCAGCACGCGCGCACCGCGAACGTCGTGCACGGGGGCCGGCTCGCGCGTCATGCCGTCGAAGTAGGGCGGTCGCTTCACGTAGGTGCTCTTCGCATCCCACGCGTAGACGAGGCTCGAGCTGCCGCCGACGGCCTGCCAGCGCGCGTCGCCGCGAAACACGTCGGCATAGCGCCTGCCGTACATCTCGGGTGTCAGCGCGGCGCGCAGCGCAGCCGTCACCTCCGCCGCGGAGGGCCAGATCTCGTGCAGGAAGACGGGCTTGCCGCTGCGATCCTCGCCGAGCGGCTCACGGCTGAGGTCCTTGCGCAGGCTGCCGGCGAGGGCATGGGCGACCACCAGCGGCGGCGAGGCGAGATAGTTGGCGCGGACGAGAGGGTGGATGCGGCCCTCGAAGTTCCGATTGCCCGAGAGCACGGCGCCGACGACCAGATTGCCCGCGCGGATCGCCGCATCGATCGGTGCCTCGAGCGGCCCCGAGTTGCCGATGCAGGTGGTGCAGCCGAAGCCCACGAGATTGAAGCCGAGCTGATCGAGGGGCTCCTGCAGGCCCGCCTTCGCGAGGTAGTCGGCCACCACCTTCGAGCCCGGCGCCAGCGACGTCTTCACCCAGGGGCGTCGCGTGAGGCCTCGCGCGACGGCCTTCTTCGCCAGCAGGCCCGCGGCAATCATCACGCCCGGGTTCGACGTGTTGGTGCAGCTCGTGATGGCCGCGATCACGACGTCGCCATGATGCAGCGAGAAGCTCTCTCCCTCGACCGGGACCGAGGCGTCCGGATCGAGCGCGCCCTTCGCGAGCGCAGGCAGCGCCTCCGCGAAGGCGGGCGCGGATTCGGAGAGCGCAACGCGGTCTTGGGGCCGGCGCGGGCCAGCAAGGCTCGGAACGACCGTCGCGAGGTCGAGGGTGAGCGTGTCCGTGAAGACCGGAGTGGGCGAGGAGGCGTCGCGCCAGAGGCCCTGCGCCTTCGCGTAGGCCTCCACGAGCGCCACCCGCGCAGGATCGCGGGAGGTGAAGGAGAGGTAGGCGATCGTCTCGCGATCCACCGGGAAGAAGCAGCAGGTCGAGCCGTACTCCGGGGACATGTTTGCGATCGTCGCGCGGTCCGGCACCGAGAGCGCATCGAGGCCCGGGCCGCAGAACTCGACGAACTTTCCGACGACGCCCTTCTTGCGGAGCATCTGCGTCACGGTGAGCACGAGGTCGGTGGCGGTCGTGCCCTCACGCAGCTGCCCCTCGAGCTCGAAGCCGATCACCTCGGGCAGCAGCATCGACATCGGCTGGCCGAGCATCGCGGCTTCCGCCTCGATGCCGCCGACGCCCCAGCCGAGCACGGCAAGGCCGTTGACCATGGTGGTGTGGCTGTCGGTGCCGACGAGCGTGTCGGGATAGGCGAGGGCCCGCTTGCCGTCGGTATTCACCCACACGGTCTGCGCCAGATATTCGAGATTGACCTGATGGCAGATGCCGGTGCCCGGCGGCACCACGCGGAAATTATCGAAGGCGCCTGCGCCCCAGCGCAAAAACGCGTAGCGCTCGCCGTTCCGCTCATATTCTTTTTCGACATTGA
>CAYOIG010000794.1:0-2570 GCA_964403915.1 uncultured Myxococcaceae bacterium | reverse complement strand
GGGGCTGCTCGCGGCTCTCGGTGCGACGGCGCTCGGTGCGTTGGCCGTGCATCTCACGTGCGCGACGCCGGGCGGATGGCATTGGGTCACGAGCCATGCGCTCGCGCCGGTCGCGGGCGCGGCGCTGCTCGCCATGCCGCTGGCCTGGCTGCTGCGCCGACGCTCGTTTGCGCGGTCGGAGTAACTCGCGGGCGCCCTGCATCGTATCCCGAGTGTGTGAAGCAACCGGGCCGGCTGCTCTGGCCGCTCCTCCACTGAAGGAGTGGGAAATGAAGCACGAGAGTGCCGCGGGCCGGCCTCCGGATGCCCCCGTGCTCGGTGTCGGCGTCGGCCTGCGACCGCAGCACTACCCCTCCGTCCTCGAGCGCGGCGCAGCGCGTGCCCTCGAGGTCGACTGGTTCGAGGCCATCTCGGAGAACTACATGGTGGGCGGCGGACGCCCGCTCCGCATCCTCGAGCAGGTGCGCGGCCTCTCGCCGCTCGTGCTCCACGGCGTGTCGCTCAACATCGGCTCGGCCGATCCGCTCGATGCCGGCTATCTCGACTCTCTTGCGGCGCTCTGTGCGCGATTCGAGCCTGCCTGGGTCTCCGATCATCTCTGCTGGACGGGACAGGGCGGCCGCAACCTTCACGATCTTCTCCCGCTTCCCTACACCCGAGAAGTCCAGCGCTACGTGGCCGAACGCGTGCGCCGGGTGCAGGATCGCCTGGGACGGCGGATCGCCCTCGAGAACGTCTCGTCTTACGCCGCCTTCACGGCCGATGCGATGCCGGAATGGGAGTTTCTCGCGGGCATCGCGGAGCAGGCAGATTGCGGGATTCTCCTGGACGTGAACAACGTCTTCGTGTCTGCCCACAACCACGGCTTCGATGCCGACGCATACATCGCGGCCATGCCGCCGCAACGCGTGTTCCAGATCCATCTGGCCGGTCATACGACGGAAGGCTCGCTCCTGATCGACACCCACGATCATCCCGTGTGCGACGAGGTCTGGGCTCTCTACGAGCGGGCGCTCCGACACGTGGGCCCGGTCTCGACGCTGATCGAATGGGACGACCACATCCCGGCTTGGGACGAGCTGGTCGCGGAGGCCGCGAAGGCGAGGACGATCCTCGAGCGCGCCACCGCCGAGGCCGTTCCGGAGGCACACCCCCGTGAACGCGCCGCCCTGGCTGGCTGACGCTCAGGCGCGGATCCGCGCCCTGGTGACCGCGCCGGAGGGCGTGGCCGCGGCGCTTCGGGAATCCGGAGACGCAGGCGGGCGCGCGTTGGCCCAGCTCGTGCGCGGGGATCGCGATCTCTCGGCCGTGGAGCGCCTCGGCGTCTACGCCAACGCCTTCTTCGAGCGCCTGCGCGGCACTCTCGCCAAGGACTTTCCGGACCTGGCGCGCGCGCTCGGAGACGACGCATTCCACGATCTCGTGCGCGTATACCTGATGCTTCATCCGCCGCATCGGCCTTCGATTCGCGATGCCGGCGCCTCGCTCGCCGCGTTCCTCCGGGAAGAAGAGGTGGCCGCACCGTTTCGCCGGCGCGTTCCCTGCGCTGGCGAGCTGGCAGCCTTCGAGTGGGCACAGACGGAGGTCTTCGATGCTCCGGACACCGCGATCCTCGCCCGGGAAGACCTGGTGAGAATCCCGCCGCAGGAGTGGCCGCAGCTCCGGCTCGAGACGATCACCGCGCTGCGCTCGCTCCAGCTCGCATGGCCCGTGCACGAGCTCGCGGACGACGCCGGCCCTGCGCAGGCGACTGCCCTCACCGCGCGTGCCGCGTTCGTTCGCGTGTGGCGCAACGACGAGCGCGTGCGTTGGTCCGAGACATCCGAGCGGGAGCACGCGTGTCTCGCGCTCGTCTCCGGCGGAGCCCGCTTCGGCGAGGTCTGCGAAGAGCTGGCGCACCACGTCGGAGACGAGGCCGCAGCCTCCGAGGCCGCCGGCCTTCTGGCGCGTTGGGTCGCTGACGGCTGCCTGAAGGCTCTCTCCCGGCCCTAGCTGAGCTCGGACCGCGCCCTGGGCCGCTCGCGGCACAGAGCCATGGCGACTGCCGGCCGCGGCAAGGCCGAGTAACTCGCGGGCGCTCTGCATCGTATCCCGAGTGTGTGAAGCAACGGGGCTGGCCGCTTTGGCCGCTCCTCCACTGAAGGAGTAAGAGGTGAAGTACAAGAGTGCTCTGGCCGCGTCGGCCGCGGCTGCGCTGTTCATCGTGGGAATCGCGAGTTCTGCCCACGCACAGAACACCGGCTCCGACGCCAAGATCAAGTGTGAAGGCGTGAACTCGTGCAAGGGCCACAGCGACTGCAAGTCTGCCAAGAACGCCTGCAAGGGCCAGAACGGCTGCGGCGGCAAGGGCTTCGTGATGCTGACGCCGGCCGAGTGCGACGCCGCGAAGGCGAAGGCGGCGGAAAAGCAGTCGTGAGTCCGCGGGAGAGGCGGCCGCCGCCTCTCCCGCCCTCCTCATTCTCGCGCGCCTGTGGCGCCGGGTTGGGAAATTCGATGATCGAACGTTTGCGCGGCCTGCATGAGCTTCTCTCGACCTCGGCCGATCGTGTTGCGTGGCTTCCGCCCCTGCT
>CAYOIG010000793.1:0-2470 GCA_964403915.1 uncultured Myxococcaceae bacterium | reverse complement strand
AGCTCGGCGAGCCGGCGCACGAGATAGGCGGAGTCGGGATCCTTCGCGAGCGCGCGGGCGTAGGCGGCCGAAGCCTCCTCGAGCTGCCCATCGAATTCGAGCTGCCTTCCGACCAGGAAGTCGTAGTCGGGCGGCGCTTCGGGTCGCACCATCACCGGCTCGGACTCCTGCGCGGCGCCACCGCCCGGCGAGGCGCAGCCACCCAGCACGAGCGAGGCGCCCAGCGCCAGGGCGAGCGCCCCTCGCCGGATCTGCGAGTCGCTCACCCTCCCGCCGTCTTCCCGGCGGGCGCCTCGAGGTAGCCCTCTTGCGCGAGATAGCCGACGACCTGCGCAACGCTCTCGGCCACGCTCTGCCGGCCGGTGTCGAGCACGATCTCGGGAGCCTTCGGCTCTTCGTAAGGCGCCGAGATGCCGGTGAACTCGGGGATCTCGCCGGCCCGCGCCTTCGCATACAGGCCCTTCACGTCCCGGGACTCGCAGGTTTCGACCGACGCCGACACCCAGGTCTCGACGAAGTCACCCTCCGCGAGCAGCCCGCGCACGGCATCGCGGTCTGCGCGGTAGGGGGAGATGAAGGAGGTGAGAACGATCACGCCCGCGTCGGTGAAGAGCTTCGACACCTCGCCGATGCGCCGGATGTTCTCGCTGCGGTCCTCGGGCGAGAAGCCGAGGTTCTTGTTGAGGCCGTGCCGGATGTTGTCGCCATCGAGCACGTAGGCGAGGTGCCCGCGCTGCACCAGCTCCCGCTCGACGGCGACGGCAATCGTCGACTTGCCGGAGCCCGAGAGGCCCGTGAGCCAGATCGTGGCGCCCCGCTGGCGGAGGATCCGCTGGCGATCGGGCCGCGTGACGTGTCCCGCGTGCCAGGTGATGTTCGTGCTTCTCGAGCCGCCGCCGTTCGTCATGGGCGGCGAGGGTAGCCGGGCGGCGTTCGTGGTGTCTAGGGCGCGCGCAGGCGGCGCACCGCGCGAACGAGAGACTCGGCCACCTGGTCGATCTCCACCTCGGTGTTGAAGCGGCCGATGCCGATGCGAAGGGCCGATCGGATGCGCGCAGCGGAGAGCCCCAGCGCCGCCAGCACGTGGCTCGGACGAGGGTCGGCCGAGCTGCAAGCCGAGCCGGTCGAAAGCGCCACATCGGGAAGCGCCAGCAGCAGCGCCGCGGCATCGACACCGGCAAAGGAGAGGTTGAGATTGCCCGGCAGTCGCAGGTCGGGATGCCCGTTGATCTCGACGTCGCAGGCCTCGGCCCGCAGCCGCAACAGGAGGCGATCCCGCAGGCTGGTGAGCCGCTTCGACTCGGTCTCCCGCTCCTCGAGGCATAGAGCGAGCGCACGCGCGAGGCCGACGACGAGGGGCACGGGGAGGGTTCCGGAGCGAAGACCCCGTTCGTGCCCGCCGCCGTGGATCTGCGGCTCGAGGCGCACCCGGGGCCGCGCGCGGACGTAGAGGGCACCCACGCCCTTTGGCCCGTAGAGCTTGTGCCCGCTCAGCGAGAGCAGGTCGATCTGGAGGGCGTCGACGTCGAGGAGGATCTTGCCCGCCGCCTGGGCCGCGTCGCAGTGGAAGAGCACGCCGCGCTCCCGGCAGATGCTGCCGATCTCGGCGAGCGGCTGCAGCACCCCGATCTCGTTGTTGGCCGCCATCACGCAGACGAGAAGCGTCCGCGGCCCGATGGCAAGGCGGATGGCATCGGGATCCACCAGCCCCGCGCCATCGACGGGAACGATGCTGAGGGTGCAGCCCGAGGACGCGAGCGCCTGCGCGGTATCGAGCACGGCGCGATGCTCGGTCGCTGCAACGATCAGATGATCCCGCGTTCCGGCACGGGCCGCGGCGGCACCCTTCAGGGCGAGATTGATGCTCTCGGTGGCACCGCTGGTGAAGACGATCTCGTCTGCGCTCCGCGCGCCGACGGCCCGGGCAACGTCCTCTCGCGCCAGATCGACGGCCGCCGCGGCGCGCCAGCCAAAGACGTGGCTCCGGCTGGCGGCGTTGCCGAAGTCATGAGTGAAGTACGGGAGCATCGCCTCCAGCACCCGGGGATCGACGGGCGTGGTGGCGTTGTGGTCGAGGTAGATGGGCGTCCGGCCGGCCACGCCACCTCCGGAGGGGGCGGACCTAGGCGCCGAAGGACTGGCCGCAGCCGCAGGAGGCCTTCGCGTTGGGATTCACGATCTTGAAGCCGGATTCCTGGAGAGTGTCCACGTAGTCGAGGGTGCTGCCGGCCAGGTAGAGAGCACTCTTCTCGTCCACGAAGACGCGCACGCCGCCGGCCTCCACGACCTCGTCGGCGTCCGTCACGCGATCGTCGAAGCCGAGCTGATACTGCAGCCCCGAGCAGCCGCCCCCCACGACCTTCACGCGCAGGCCATGGGTGACGAGCTTATTTTCCTTGTCGAGCAGGCTCTTGATGCGGTCGGCGGCGGCCGCGGAGACCTCGACGACGGGCATTCGCATGACCTCCAG
>CAYOIG010000792.1:0-11641 GCA_964403915.1 uncultured Myxococcaceae bacterium | reverse complement strand
CACCGACGCGGGATCGCGCAGCGCCTCGTCGAGCGCCTCGGGCGGCACGAGCGGGCCCGCCGGCGGCTCCTCGTCCGCCACCTCGGAAGCAGCGGAGGCGCCGATGGGCTTCCCGCCATCGAGCGCCTGTCCGAGCGACGGCATGGGCACGGGCGCGACGCTCGGCGTGGCTGCCGGGCGCAGCCAGAGGAAGAGCACGGCGGCCGAGACGAGGACGAGGGCCGGAGTTGCCAGACGCGTGCGGACGGCCCACGGGATGCGGTGGAGCAGCATCGCCAGTGCGCCCGGCTGCCCCTCGCCCGCCTCGATCCGTGCGAGAACGGCTTCCGCGAGTCCGGGCGGCGGCTCGGGGTCTTCGAGAGAGCGCAGCGCCTCCACGGCGGCGCGCAGCGAGAAAAGGTGCGAGGCGCATTCCGGGCAGTCGTCCAGATGGGCGTCCAGCAGCGCGCGCCGCTCGAGCGGAAGGTCTCCTTCGAGATAATCGCCGATCTCGGCGCGCACCTCGCCGTGGGTCATCGCCGTGCGCTCCCGGCGCCGAGCCCGCCGGCTGCTTCGAGCAGCGTGCGCAGCCTCTCGCGCGCTCGGTGGATGCGAGACTTCACGGTTCCCTCGGGAAGATCGAGCATGCGCGCGATCTCCGGATAGGGAAGCCCCTCGAGGTCGTAGAGCACGAGCGGCAGGCGAAGCCGCGGCGCCAAACCGAGCAGGGCGGCCTGCACGGCGGCCCGCTGCTCCGCCGCGGCGACCGCTCGCTCGGGATCGAGCGGTGCGGCCGGCAGCTCTGCACCCGTCTGCTGCAGGCGCGCCAGGCCCTCCTCTCGCGCACGCCTGCGCCCGAGCGTGCGACGCCGGTTGAGCGCCGCGTTCGCCGCCACGCGGTAGACGAAGGTCGAGAAGAGCGCGTCGCCGCGGAAGCGATGTCCGTGCCGGTGGAGGTTCAGGAAGGTCTCCTGCGCCGCATCCTCGGCCTCCTCGCGGCTACCGAGCATGCGCAGCAGCAGCCGATAGACGCGTCGCTCGTGACGCTGGACCAGGGCCGCAAATGCGCTCCCGTCGCCAGCCCGCCAGCGCAGCACGAGCGCTCGATCCGGATCGGCACCGCCGTCGCCGCTCGCGCGCGGCCGCGGCCTCCGCTCCACGATCTCGTGTCCCAAGCCACGCCTCTCCACGAACGGACACCGCGTCGCTGCGAGCGGTTCCTCAGCCGCCCGTGCGGCCGGTCTTCCGCGGCCCGCGGGGGGCGGGCCTCGCCGGCATCTCCTGCGGGCGCTCCCAGAGACCGCTCTTGCCTCCGGACTTGCGCATCAGCCGGATGGCCTCGACCGTCATCGTGCGGTCGATGGCCTTGCACATGTCGTAGAGCGTGAGCCCGGCCGCAGCCACCGCAACCAGCGCCTCCATCTCCACACCCGTCCGCGCATGCGCCTCCACCCTCGCCTCGATCCGCACGCAGTCGCCGGTGGGAGCGGGCAGGAGCGCGAGGTCGACGGCGTCGAGACCGAGGGGATGGGCCAGCGGAATCCACTCGCCGGTGCGTTTGGCGGCCTGGATGCCGGCGAGTCGCGCCGTGGCGAGAACGTCGCCCTTGGGCACGTCGCCTGCCGCGATCCTGCGCAGCGTCGCGGGCGCCATGCGCACCTCACCCCGCGCGACGCAGACGCGGCGCGTCACGGGCTTGTCCGCGACGCTGACCATGCGCGCGTTGCCCCTGGCATCGAGATGGGAGAGACGGCGGGCCATCGGCAGTGCCGCAGACCATCGACGACGGGCGACGGGCCGTCAACTCAGACGCTCAGGATGCGCCCCCGTGGGGATTTCGTGACGTTTCCCTTACGCAGGCGCCCGGCGAGAGTGTTTCGTTTGACCCTCAACCGAGGGAGATGGTACCCTGCGCCGGTCGCTCCGAGCTCCACCCGTCACCGGTGCGCGGACCGATCTGGAGTGCATGAGTCTCGCCGCCGCCCCGGACGCTGTGCTTCCTGCCGACTTCGCGCGCGACGTCCTCGACGGACTCGCCCGCCTTCACCAGACGGTGTTGGTGCTCGACGCGGAAGGAAACGTCGTTTGGCACAAGGACTCGGCGGGGCTGCTCTCGATGTGCCCGCCCAGCACGACACCCCGTAGCGTCGCCCTGCGCATCCTCGACCCCGACCGCTACGCGGAGCTGCGCGCTCGTCTGTGCGCGGGCGGGCAGATCGTGAACGAACGCTTGCAGATTCCGCTCGTCGGGGGGAAGACCTTCCCTGTGGAGCTGAGCCTCACCCGTTTGGTGGGGGTGGGAGACGGCACCCACCTGGTCGCGCTCGTCCGCCCCATCGCCGACCGGGAGCGCCACGACCGCGAGCTTCGACACACCATCGAGTACCTGGGCGCCATCCTCGATGCGGCGCCGGAGGCCGTCCTCGCGGTCGATCGCGACGGCTTCGTCACCTACGCGAACCCGGCCATCGAGAGCCTGCTCGGCTACCCCGCCGAGGAGACGGTCGACAAGCCCGTCTCGGCGTACGTGCGGAGCACGGGCGACCTCGACCGTGTCGCCGCCGTGCTCCGACCCGGGGCCGAGCCCTTCTCGCAGGACCTCGAGCTGCGCCGCAAGGACGAGGCCATCGTGCGCGTCAGCGTCTCGGCGAGTGGGCTCGTGCTGCCCGATGGCAGGCACGCCGGGGCGGTGCTCGTGCTTCACGACGTGACCGAGCGCAGGCGCGTCGAGGCCGACCTGTCCCGCAAGAACGTCGAGCTCGAGCACTACGTCCACACCGTCTCCCACGATCTCCGCTCCCCCCTGGTCGCGATGCTCGGCTTCACGCGCCTGCTGCAGCAAGACTATGGCGATCGGCTAGACGACAAGGCACGGCATTACCTCGATCGCATCGAGCAGGCCGCCCGCACCATGGAGACGCTGACGAACGACCTGCTCGAGCTCTCGCGGATCGGCAACCGCAGCGAGCGCAAGGCGCTGGTCGATCCTCTGCGCGTGCTCGCGATCGTACAGGCCGAGCTCAAGACCCGGCTCGAAGAGAAGGGCGTCACGCTCGTGCTCCCCGACAATCCGCCCCTGCTGCTCTGCGATCGAACGCGCGTCTACCAGGTCTTCTCGAACCTTCTGGGAAACGCCGTCGATCACATGGGCAGCGTCGCCGATCCGCGCATCACGATCGAGGTCGAGGAGACCGCCGAAGGGCATCTCATCTCGGTCTCCGACAACGGCCAGGGCATCGACCCGGCGGACCACGAGCGCATCTTCGAGATCTTCCAGAGCCTCGCCCCTCGGCGAAGCGGCCGGCGCGGCACCGGCGTGGGCCTCGCGATCGTGCGCAAGATCGCCGAGACCCACGGCGGCCGGGTCTGGGTCGAGAGCCGGCCCGGCGCGGGCGCCACCTTCCGGCTGCTGCTCCCGCCCGCGTAGCCGGCCCTGGCCCGGCGCCGCGGCTTCCCGTAGCCTGCGCCACGCCATGTATCCGATTCTCGCGGAGCCCTTCGGGTATCCGATCAGCACCTTCGGCGTAATGCTCTCGATCGCGTTCCTCGTCGGGACGTGGATCACGGCCATCCGCATGCGCGAGGAGGGTCTCGACGGCGACCTCGCCACGACCATCCTGCTCTACATCATGGCCGGCGGGCTGCTCGGCTCGAAGCTCTACTACGCCACCGATGTCTCGCTGCGTCAGGGCATCCCGTTCCGGGATCTCCTCTTCGCCCGCGACGGCATCACCTGGTATGGAGGCCTCATCGGCGGGACGCTGGTCGGCGCCATCGGCTGCCGCATCCACGGGGTCTCGATCAAGGCCTTCATGAACTGTGTCGCCGTGGCCGGTGCCGTAGGCCAGGCCCTCGGGCGTGTGGGCTGCTTCCTGGTGGGCGACGACTACGGCAAGCCCACCGACCTGCCCTGGGGCATCGCCTTTCCGAAGGGTGCGCCGCCGACCCTCGACCACGTGCATCCCACCCAGCTCTACGAGATTGCCTGGCTGTTGCCGGTGGCGGGGCTGCTCTGGGCGCGGCGGCGGTCGAGCCCCTTTCTCTTCGGCGAGTATCTGGCCCTCAACGGCCTGGGCCGGATCGCGATCGAGCACTGGCGCATCAACCCGCCCCTGGCGCTGGGTCTGACCCAGCCGCAGTGGATCGGCATGGCGCTCGTCGTGCTCGGGCTCTCGAGCTGGGTGTACTATCGACTCCAGCCAGCGGCCCAAGGGGCTGGCGTCCACGCAGGGCAGTCGAGGCAGTCGTGAACCAGCACCCTTCCCGCGGCGGCGACACGCTCGAGAAGATCCTCGAGGTGGCAGAGGGAGAGTTCGCCCGCGAAGGCTTCGCGGGCGCCCATCTGCAGTCGATCGCCGAGCAGGTCGGCGTGCAGAAGACCGCGCTCTACTACTACTTCCCCAGCAAGGCCGCTCTCTACGCGGCCGTGCTGGCGCGCATGCTCGAGGCTTTCGATCGCATGGTGAGCCAGGCCATCGACGGCGGGACGGAGCCCGAGGAAAGGCTCGAGCGGCTGCTTGCGGCATTCAACGACCTGCTCGCCGAGCGGCGCAACTACTCGCAGATCCTGATTCGCATCTTCGTGGACCGGGTGCAGATGGATCCCGGCCTGCTGAAGGAGCCCATCGAGCGCGTCGTCGGGCGCATCCTCGTCTTCTACCGCGAAGGCATCGAGGCGGGAGCCTTCCGCCGGCTCTCGCCGCGCCATTTCTTTCAGACGCTGCTCGGCGCGACGGTCTTTCACTATGCGGCGCGAGATTTCAGTGCCGGCGTGCTGGGCGTGGCCGACGTCTTCACGCACAGCGCCGTCGCATGGCGTCGCGAGGAGCTGCGCAAGCTCCTCCTTCACGGCCTGCTGCAGCCGGCGGACGGCGAGTCCGAGGCGTAGCGAGCGGACGGGGCCGATCGGCGCCGCCTCAGGCGGTCGGGTGCTCTGGCGCAGCGAGAGGTTTGACGCGCGCCGCGAGCGCGAGGGCCTCCGCGGCGAGCTTCTCTGCGTCGCGCCCCTCGGCCAGGGAGCCGACGCGAGAGAGGGCGGCGTGAGCGAGATCGGCGAGCGCACCCTCGTCGGGACCGGGCTCGAGGGCGAGCCAGCGCGTGAGACCGGCGAGCGCTTCGCGGTAGCGCGCCGCGAGATAGGCGTCCATGGCCTCGGCGTAGGCCTCGAGACGCCGAAGATCCCGCTGCTCACCGCTGCGCGCGAGCGCCTCCGCCAGCGCGCTCCGCGCCGGGCCGAAGTAGCCGCTCGCGAGGTAGGAGCGTGCCGCCGTGACGTAGCCGCGCGCCGCACTGCCGTGGATTTCGGCCAGGAGCGGATCGAGGCCCTCCGGAAGGACCTCCGTCACGAGGCCAGCATTCTCGATCAGGTAGCGCGCCACGAGGCCATTGGCGCGATGGGCAACGAGCAGCACGCGGAACTGCGTGCGCGTGTGTGCGAAGAGCGCTTCCGTCTCCTGCATCGCCTCGTCGAGGCGGATCGCCGCCGCCGCGAGAATCCTCTCGAACTCGCGAAAGATCTCGTCCGTGTCGGAGCCCGACTCCGTGCGCAGCGCCCGAACCTTCGGCCCGTAGACGGTGTGCTGGTACAGGTTCTCGCGGAACTTCATGGCCTCGTGGAAGAGCGAGCCCACGGCCAGATCGAAGAGCGCCTCGCGCGGCATCGCGAGCCCCTCGCTGCGGTCCTCCGGGCGAAACAGCGCGTGACAGTGCTCCTTCAGGCGGAACAGGACGCTGCCCTCGCCGTCCCCGACGAGCTCCTGCACCTGCTCGAAACGGAGCCGTCCCGCGCGATGGCGGGCGAAGAGTCGTCGCGTGAGCGTGTCGGCGAGCAGGTAGTCGCGGACGATGTCCACGAGGCCGAAAGCGGGGCACCCCATTGCGCCAGTATACGGGCCCCCCGTGCTACGGTCGCCCGTCCATGAGCCCTCCGAGCCTGCCCGCCCCGCCGGCGGCCGCCGGCGCCCGCCGCCGCACGCTGGGCCTCGTGTTCGCCACCATCTTGATCGACTTCGTGGGGTTCAGCGTTCTGATCCCCGTGCTTCCGCTCTACGTCGCGCGGCTCGGAGCCACCTCCGTCGAGGTGGGCCTCATCCTCTCGCTGTACGCGATCGCTCAGCTCCTCTTCCTGCCGGCCTGGGGCTGGCTCTCGGACCGGATCGGGCGGCGTCCCGTGCTGCTCGTCTCCCTGGCCGGCACCGTGGTCTCGTTCCTGCTGCTCGCGGTGGCCGAGTCCGTGCACGCGATCTACCTGGCGCGCGTTCTCGGCGGCTTCTTCGCGGCGAGCATCGGCACGGCGCAGGCCGTGGTCACGGACGTGACACCGCCCGAGGAGCGCGCCCGGGGGATGGGCCTCATCGGTGCTGCCTTCGGTCTCGGCTTCGTGCTCGGCAATCCCATCGGAGGCTGGCTCGGAGCGATCGACGAGCGCCTACCCTTCTACACCATCGCGGGCCTCGCACTGGTGAATCTGCTGCTCGCGATCTGGCTGCTCCCGGAGTCGAAGCCTCCGGCGCCCGGCCCCCTGCGCTGGGCCGGTCTCGCACGGAGCCTGGTGCCGGCGCCGATGCGCCTGCTCTTCGCCCTGCGCCGCACCTCCGGCGAGCGGGGAGATCGCCGCATCCCGCTCTATCTCTACCTCTTCTTCCACATGTTCACGGCCTTCGCGGCGCTCGAGTCGATGTTCTCCTTGTATCTGAACGGCCGTTTCGGCGTGGGCCCGCTCGGGGTCGGCCTGCTCTTCGGCTACATCGGCCTGTTCATCGCGCTCACGCAGGGCGTCGCGGTGGGGCGACTCGCCGAGCGCTTCGGCGAAGCGCGGCTCGTGATCGCGGGCCTCGTGGCGATGGGCATCGGGCTGCTCGGCGTCGCCGCGTCGCCCTCGTACGCCGTGCTCTTCGCCATCGGGCCGCTCGTGGCGCTCGGCAATGGCATCGCCTTCCCGACCTTCACGAGCCTCTTCTCGCGCGCGTGTCATGCGGAGAAGGCGGGAGAGTTCCTGGGCGAGAGCCAGTCGATGGCGACGGCCGGCCGCATCGTGGGTCCGCTGTGGGCGGGGCTCGCCTTCGGAGAGATCTCGCTCGCGGCGCCTTTCTGGATCGCAGGGCTTCTCATGCTGCTCGCGGCGGCGATCTTCCATGCGCTCCGTGGCGCGCTCCTCGAGGGCCACGACTCGTGACTCGGGGTCAGCCGGCTTCCGTTGCCCCCGCGGGCACGTCGCCTATTTTCTAGGATCTGGGTTCGGGCGTCCGAGCCCGATTCGCAGGCAGGATCCGCAGTCAGGGAGGTGTTGCGTGGCCCCGGTCGAACGCGAGAGCATGGAAGTCGACGTCCTTTTCGTGGGAGCGGGCCCGGGTACGCTGGCCTCTGCCCTGCACCTCATGAACCGGGTCAAGGCGCACAACGAACGCGCCGAGCGCGAGGGGGGGGAGCCGATCGAGCCGCCGACGGTGCTCGTGATCGAGAAGGGCGCCGCCGTCGGTGACCACATGCTCTCGGGCGCCGTCATGAACCCGAAGGCCATCGCAGAGCTGGTCCCCGACTTCGCCGCGCAGGGCTTTCCCACTGAGCACGTCTGCGACGACGCGACGTTCTGGATGTACACGCGCAAGCTCGCGTTCAAGTCTCCGGTCACGCCGCCCAACTTCCAGAAGAAGGGCTACCACGTCGTCTCGCTCTCGAACGTCGCCAAGTGGATGGCCGAGCGCTGCGAGGCGGCAGGCGTCGAGATCTACCCCGGCTTCGCGGGGGATCGGCTGCTGATCGACGGCAATCGCGTCGTGGGCGTGCGCATCGGCGACATGGGCGTGGGGCACGACGGCAAACCGAAGTCGAACTACCAGCCGGGCATGGACATCTTCGCGAAGGTCACGGTGCTCGGCGAAGGCGTGCGCGGAAGCCTCTCGAAGCAGCTGATCGAGCGCTTCGACCTGCACGGCATGAATCCGCAGGTCTACGAAACGGGCGTGAAGGAGATCTGGCGCGTGCGGCCCGAGAATCACCGCCCGGGGCGCGTGATCCACGGGGCGCTGTTCCCGGACTTCCTGAAGCAGTTCAACGGCATGTGGCTGTACGACATGAAGGAGAATCTGGTCTCCTACGGCTTCGTCACGATGCTCGACTCGAAGAACCCGAACAACGATCCCCATCGCGCGGCCCAGGAGTTCAAGACCACGCCCTTCATGCGCAAGCTGCTGGAGGGCGGAGAGCTGATCCGCTACGGCGCAAAGGCGATCCCGATGGGCGGGCTCTACGCGCAGCCCAAGCTCTACGTCGACGGCGCGCTGCTCATCGGCGACGCCGCGGGCATGTGCAACGCTTTCAAGCTCGCGGGCATCCACATGGCCATGAAGACCGGCATGCTGGCGGCCGAGACCCTCGTCGATGCGCTCCGCGCCAAGGACACGAGCTCGGTCACCCTCGGCAGCTATGCCGAACGCTACCGGAAGAGCTGGGCCTTCGAAGAGCATTTCGAGGCGCGCAACTTCCACGGCTCGGTGGACGTCAGCCCGATCTTCGCCATGGGTCTCAACATCCCGCTCATGATGGTCACGAAGGGGCGCGGTCTCGTCGATCCGCTGCGCTACGAGGCCGGCCATACGCACATGCTCGAGCTCTCGGAGCTCCCGGAGAGCGAACGACAGCCGGCTCCCTTCGAGTTCGACGGCAAGCTGACGTTCACGAAGGAGCATCTGGTCCAGTTCAGCGGGACGCAGCACGAGGTGGACCAACCGTCGCACCTGGTGGTCGCCGACACCGATCTGTGCCGCGACGTGTGCAGTGTGGAGTACGGCAACCCCTGCGAGAAGTTCTGCCCGGCGGCCGTCTACGAGATGGTTCCCGACGCCGAGCATCCGGGCAAGAAGAAGCTCTTCATCCATCACGAGAACTGCGTCCACTGCAAGACCTGCGACATCGCCGACCCGTATCAGGTCATCACGTGGACGCCGCCCGAAGGCGGAGAGGGCCCCGACTACACGCAGATGTGATCGAGAACTGCACCGAGGGCGGCGAGATCCTCTTCGCGGGCAGCGACGCGCAGCACGGGCGCCGGCGCATCGAGCAGCTCGGGGAACGGCGCATCGTCCGCGCCACGCACCAGGAGACCCGCCTCGCGCGCGACCAGCAGCCCCACCCGGCCACGGCGGCTCACGCCCGCGGCGGCCGTACCGAGTCGCAGGCCCGCGCACACGCCGGGGATGAGAGGCGCGACGGCCACTGCGCCGCCCGAGGCGCTCCCGACCTCGTAGCCACGGGCGAGGAGTGCCTCGATCGCGGCGGCGGGCATGCCGTGGGAGACGAGAACGCGGCGCGCACCGGGCGTGGGTCGCGCCGGCCGCGCGGCCGCACCGGCGCGCGCGACGCGCGCGCCGCCGCCACGCACGGCGTCGAAGAAGAGGCCCTCTCGCGGCAGAGCCACCAGCGACGCCTCGAAGCGTCCCTCGACCGCGAGCCCGATCAGGATCGAGTACGGGCCCTCGCCGCCGAGGTAGGCGCGCAGTGTGCCGTCGATGGGATCGATCACCACGAGGCCGTCCCCCGAGGCCGGAAAGCGTGTCACGCTCGGCGTATCCTCCTCGGCATCGAGGGCGACGCCCGGGAATCGCTCGAACAGACGTACGAGTAGAGCCTCCTGGGAGGCCGTGTCGGCGATGGTCAGCGCGGCCTTGACCGCAGTCTCCTCGCCGGTCTTCGGTCGGTTCGCAACGCGGCCTTCGAGCGCGCGTGCGATGGCCGCCGCCTGGCGCAGCGCCGGACGCAGCGCCGTCACGAAGCCCTGGGCGCGCGCGAGGTCGCGGCCTCCGGTCACCGCGATCCGAGCTTCTGCGCGTGCTTCACGTTCCGGGCCTGCGTCGCGAGGATGGTGTCCTCCGCGATGTTCGTGGCGTGGTCGGCCACGCGCTCGAGGTTCTTCGCGATGAGGATGAGATCCACCTCCTGGGAGGTGAGCTCCGGGTGCGCGCCGATCTCGATGATCGCATCGCGCACCACGCGCTCCTGGTCGTCGTCCACGCGGTCGTCGGCCTCGAGCACGGCCTGGGCCTTCGCCGGATCGGCGTCGACGAAGCTGTCGAGGGCGAGCCGGAGCAGACGCCGGGCCCCGTCGGCCACCTCCTGCAGCTTCGGAGGCAGCGGGAGCGGGGGCTTCTCCGCGAGGCGAAGGGCGCTCTTCGCGATGTTGCGCGCGAGGTCGCCCACGCGCTCGAGATCGGTCGCCATCATCTTGATCGCGATCACCTGACGCAGGTCTTCGGCCACGGGCGCCTGAAGCGCCAGGGCCCGGAGCACGGCCTCGTCGATGTCGAGGTCGAGTCGGTCGATCTCGAGGTCGTCGATGCGAACCTCGCGGGCGAGCTCGGGCCGGCGCTCCCAGACGGCCCGCACCGCCTTGTCGAGAATCGCCTCCGAGAGGCTGCCCATGCGGAGCAGGCGCGTGCGGAGGTCGTCGAGAACCGGGTCGAAGATCCGGGCCATGGCATACTCCAGGCAGAGCCCCTGCCCCTGCGCAGCATAACGTCGGGCGCGAAGGCCTGCGGCGGGCCCCCTCGCATTCGTCGCGGTTTCGTCACATGAACGCCGGATCTGCGCCACCTTCCGCCATGACCCTCCCCGCGTCTCCGAGGATCACCCTCGCGAGAAGGAGGCCACGGATGAACCGAACGATCGTCGCTCTTCTGGTAGCCCTCGTCGCAGCGGCAACCCCGGGGGGCGCCGACGCTGCCGACGCTGGAAAGGTCGATGCCTCCCTGCCGGCTTACGCGAAAGTGAGCGGCGTCTCGGGCAGCCTCAACTCCATCGGCTCCGACACCCTCAACAACCTGATGACGCTCTGGGCCGAGGGCTTCCGCCGCGAGTATCCGAACGTGCGGATCCAGATCGAGGGCAAAGGCTCATCCACCGCTCCGCCTGCGCTGATTGCCGGCACGGCGCAGATCGGGCCGATGAGCCGCGAGATGAAGCCGACCGAGCGCGACGAGTTCGAGAAGAAGTACGGCTACGCCCCGACGGCCATCGGTGTGGCGGTCGACGCCCTCGAGGTCTTCGTCAACAAGGACAACCCGCTCACGCAGCTCACGCTCCCGCAGGTGGACGCGGTCTTCTCGAACACCCGCCGCTGCGGCGCGCCGGCCGATCTCACGACCTGGGGCGCACTCGGTGCCACCGGCGCCTTTGCGGCGCGACCCATCAGCCTCTACGGACGCAACTCCGCTTCGGGCACCTACGGTTATTTCAAGGAGCATGCGCTCTGCAAGGGCGACTACCGCGACACCGTGAAGGAGCAGCCGGGCTCGGCCTCCGTG
The DNA here is from genome assembly GCA_964403915.1 of uncultured Myxococcaceae bacterium. Classification (GTDB taxonomy): domain Bacteria; phylum Myxococcota_A; class UBA9160; order UBA9160; family UBA9160; genus MYXO. The sequence continues at coordinate 365 of CAYOIG010000792.1, read as the reverse complement.
GTCCAGGGCGTCACCGAGGACCGCTTCGGTGTCGGCTACTCGGGCATCGGCTACAAGACCTCGGGCGTCAAGGTCGTGACGCTCGCCGAGTAGGACCCAGCATGACCTCATCCGCTTCCGCTCACAATCCCGGCCTGTCGCGCGAGCTGGCGCTGGCGCTGCGCCGCGTCGTGGCGGCGCGCGACGCGCTGGAGGCGCAGCCGGCGGGCAGCGCCGGTCACCAGTCCGCGCTCGCAGGCTACCTGCAGGCGGCCGTGCACCACCTTGCGGTCCTGGCGGTGGCGCAGGCCCAGCATAACGAGCTGCTGTCGGCCGAGGTCGCCGAGCTGCGCGCTCGCCTCGACGCGCTCGATCCGGTGATGCAC
>CAYOIG010000791.1:0-13836 GCA_964403915.1 uncultured Myxococcaceae bacterium | reverse complement strand
CTTTCTCGTTCGACTTGCATGTCTTAAGCACGCCGCCAGCGTTCGTTCTGAGCCAGGATCAAACTCTCCAGTTTGAACTTGGCCGAGACCGGCACGCGCTTTCGCGCGCACCGACTCGTTGTTCGGATGGGGCCTCGGGTTGGCCGAAGCCACCCCGATCCCCGTAAGCCAATTGACTTATAGGACTCGCACCGTCCGATCGAGCCGACCCTGGCGAGGTCGACGCGATCATTGACCGCACGCTATTCCGTTTTCAAAGAGCGAAACGAAGCCCCTCAGAGCCTGTATCGAGCTCCTGGGACGAGCGATCCGCTTTCAAGGAAACGCCGCATCGGGCCGAAGCCCGCCGGCAGGAGCAGCAGGTTATGGGACCGGTCCCGCGCCGTCAAGGGCACGAGTTGCCGGTTGGCAGCTACCCTGGGGGACGTTGATCCCTGGCCGTACGCGCGCGCCGCTCACGCCAGCCGCACGCGCGCGAATCGCCGACGGCCGGCGCGGAGCAGGTAGGCGCCGGCGCCGAGTCGTGCCGCCGCGTCGTCCACACGCACCCCGTCGACCTGGACGGCCCCCTCCGCCAACAGCCGGCGCCCCTCGGCCTTCGAGGCGATCAGGCCGAGCTGGTGGAGTACGTCGAGCAGCGCCAGCCCATCGGCGCCGCCGAGGCTGAGAGGACGCTCCTCGAGGTCTTCCGGCGCCTCCTTGCGCTGCACCACACGCCGGAAGTGCGCCTCCGCCGCAACCGACGCCTGCTCCCCGTGGAAGCGTGCCACGAGCCGCGAGGCCAGCGTCTGCTTGAGCGCGAGCGGCTCACCGCCGCCCTTCGCCACTGCGTCCCGCGCTGCCGTGAGATCCCGCCACTCGCCGCCGCCCAGACGATCGAGATAGGTGAGCATCAGGTCGTCCGAGATGCTCATGACCTTTCCGTACATCTGCTCGGGAGGCTCCGTGATGCCGATGGCGTTTCCGAGGCTCTTCGACATCTTCTCGCGCCCATCGGTGCCGACCAGCAGCGGATACACGACGACGGCCTGGGCCGGCTGCCCGTAGGTGCGCTGCACCTCGCGCGCCATCAGGAGATTGAAGGTCTGGTCCGTTCCGCCGAGCTCGATGTCCGCGCGCAATGCCACCGAATCGTACGCCTGCACGAACGGATACAGGAACTCGTGTACCGAGATGGGCTCGCCGGCCGCATGGCGCTTGGCGAAGTCATCGCGCTCGAGGATGCGTGCGACCGTGTAGTGGGAGCAGAGCTGCACGATCTCGGCGGAAGTCATTCCGTCCATCCACTCGCCGTTGAAGCGCACCTCGATCCGCTCGACGTCCAGCACCTTCCCGACCTGCGCCACGTAGGTCTCGGTGTTGCGGCGGATCGTTTCGGGATCGAGCGCCGGCCGCGTCTTCTTCTTGCCCGACGGGTCGCCGATGCGCGCCGTGAAGTCACCGATCAGGAAGATCGGCGTGTGGCCGAGCTCCTGGAAGGTGCGCAGACCGGAGAGCACGACCGTATGGCCCAGGTGGAGATCGGGCGCCGAGGGATCACAGCCGAGCTTGACGCGCAGCGGGCGATTCTCGCGAATCGCCGCAGCGAGCCGCGGCCGCAGATCCTCTTCGCCAAGGATCTGCTCCGCTCCTGTCCGGATCTTCTCCAGCTGCCGCTCGACCTCTCGCAGCGTCTCAGCGTCCGTCACCTGCTCTCCATCTCCTCGCGACGCGAAGCATCCCGTGCTCCGTCACGAGGCCGTCCATGCAGCGATCGTGCGGGCCGACCGGCACCTGCTCCAGGATCTGACAGGCGAAGGCGAGCGCGACCAGCATCGGCGCCGGGGCCTCCGGCGGAAACGTCCGGTCGTAGTAGCCACCTCCCCTTCCGAGCCGCCCTCCCCGTCGATCGAAGCCCAGCCCCGGCACCAGCACCAGATCCCCCGGGCCGGGCATCACCGAGGGCGCTCCGGCCGGCGGCTCCAGCAGGCCGAAACCGGCCCTCCGGAGCTCCTCCCAGCGGGAGAGCGGCGCGAAGTCTAGGGCTTCATGTGGCCGGACGCGCGGTAGGAGCACCGTCCGCCCGAGCCCGCGAAGCAGCGCGAAGAAGGGGTGCGTCGGGACCTCGAGAGGAAGCGCGGCGAAGATCGCGACCCGCCGGGCGCGCAGCAGCTCCGGGCTCGCCGCCAGATGCCGGGCCGCCGCGGCTGCGCAGATCAGCGCCGCCGCGGCGGTGGGCCGCGGCCGGCTCCGCAGCTCGGCGCGGAGGCGTCGCTTGGACACCACCAGCTCGTCGGTCGCGGTCAGCCCGCCTCCGCCGGATCCTCGAGCGCCGATTCGGCGAGGGCAATCAGCGCCCGGAGCCGATCGGGCCCCTCGAGGGCCGGAGCGAGCGGCACCCGCGGCTGTTCCCGGCCGGCCAGCAGGTCGTTCGCGAGATTGAGTGCCGCGAGGACGGCCAGGTCGAGCGAATCGACGGTCTTCGTGCGCTCGCGGATGCGCTCCATGGTCTCGTCCACGTAGCGCGCCACGCGTTCGACCTGCGCCTCGTCGGCCTCGCTCTTGATCCGGTACTCGTGACCGAGGATCCGGACGGCAATCGAGCGCCGAGCGGGCATCTAGGCGGGGGCCGCGGCGAGCTGGCTCTCGAGCAGCAGGATCTGCGCGATGAGGTCGTCGATGCGCTTCGCCACGTCCTGCCGGCGCTGGTTGAGGTCGAGGATCTGCCCGTCGGCCATTCGAATGCGCTGCTCGCGCTCCTCCAGCAGAACGCGCAGGCGCGCGTTCTCTCGCACGACGACCCGGTGCCGTTCGACCAGAGCCGCGACGGCCCGTTCGAGGCGCTCGAAATCGGGGTCCGGGCCTGCCGGGCCCGGCGTCGTGGATGCCGGAATGGAATCCCCCTCGCGACGCCCGCATCGTACCGACCGCGAAGGAACGGCGTCAAGCGCGACGAGCGCTTTTGCTAGACGTACGCGTTGCGCGCCTGCAGGTGAGATTCGCCGACCAGGTAGCGATCGACGGCACGCGCCGCCTCGCGTCCCTCCGAGATTGCCCAGACCACCAGCGACTGGCCACGCCGAACGTCCCCGGCCGCAAAGACGCCCGCCTCACTGGTCGCATACTCCTTCGTGTTCGCCGCCACGTTCCCACGCGGGTCGAGGCGAACGCCGAGCGCCTGTAGCAGCCCGTCGTGCACCGGATTCACGAAGCCCATGGCGAGCAGCACGAGGTCGGCCGGCATCTCGAACTCGCTCCCCGGGATCTCCTGCGGGGACCGGCGCCCCTGCGCATCCGGCGCGCTCCAGCGTACGCGCACGACGTGAAGCTTCTCCACGCGGCCCTTCGAGCCACTGAAGCGCTTCGTCATCACCCCGAACTCGCGCCGCCCCCCCTCGTCATGGGAGCTCGAGCTACGGAACAAGAGGGGCCAGAGCGGCCAGGGGGTCGAGGGATCCCGCTGATCGGGGGGCCGCTCGAGAAGCTCGAGCGAGGTGACCGACTTCGCGCCATGACGGTGCGAGGTGCCGACGCAGTCCGAGCCCGTATCGCCGCCGCCGAGAATCACCACGTGCTTGCCCGTCGCGAAGATCTCCTCCGCGGCCTCGATGCGGTCGCCGGCACAGCGGCGGTTCTGCTGCGGCAGGAACTCCATGGCGAAGTGGACGCCGGCGAGCTCCCGGCCGGGAATCGGGAGGTCGCGCGGCTTCTCGCAGCCCATGGCGAGCAGAATCGCATCGAAGCTCCCTCGCAGATCCGCGACCGAGAGGTCGACGCCCACGTGGACGCCGGTCTGGAACAAGACGCCCTCTTCCCGCATCTGCTCCAGACGCCGATCCAGGATCCACTTCTCGAGCTTGAACTCCGGGATGCCGTAGCGCAGCAGGCCGCCCACGCGGTCTGCCTTCTCGAAGACGGTGACGGTATGTCCGGCGCGGGTGAGCTGCTGCGCCGCCGCGAGCCCCGCCGGCCCCGAGCCCACGACCGCGACCGAGCGCCCCGTGCGGCGCTCGGGCCGGATCGCCCGGATCCAGCCCTCGTCCCAGCCCCGCCGGACGATCTCCCACTCGATCTGCTTGATCGTCACCGGATCGCTGTTGATCCCGAGCACGCAGGCCGCTTCGCAGGGCGCCGGGCAGACGAGCCCGGTGAAGTCGGGGAAGTTGTTCGTCGAATGCAGGCGGACGAGCGCGTCCTCCCATTTGTCCCGGTACACGAGATCGTTCCAGTCGGGGATCACGTTCCCGAGCGGGCAGCCGTTGTTGCAGAAGGGAACGCCACAGTCCATGCAGCGCGCGGCCTGCGTGCGGCTTCGCTCGGGCTCCAGGTTCTCCTGCACCTCGTGCCAGTCGCGGAGACGCTCCTCGACGGGCCGCAGCGGCGCCGCCTCCCGACCGTGCTCCAGGAAGCCCGTGATCTTACCCATTTCCGCTCCCCGCCTTCACGCGGTCCGCCAGCGCCCGCTTGTAGTCGAGCGGGAAGACCTTGATGAACTTCGCGGCCAGATCGTTCCACTTGCGCAGCACCTCCTCCGCGCGCCGGCTGCGCGTGTACTGGAAGTGCCGGCGCACGAGGCGAAGGATCGTCTCCTCGTCCTCCTTCGTGATCTCTTCGAGCTCGACCAGGGCGAGGTTGCAGCGCTTCGGAAACTCGCCGTCCTCATCGAGCACGTACGCGATGCCACCGCTCATTCCTGCCGCAAAGTTGCGGCCCGTCCGTCCGAGGATGACCACACGACCGCCTGTCATGTACTCACAGCCGTGGTCTCCGACTCCCTCCACCACGGCGTTCGCGCCCGAATTTCGCACGCAGAAGCGCTCACCCGCGATGCCCTGGAAGTACGCCTCGCCGGCCGTCGCGCCGTAGAGCACGACGTTGCCGACGATCACGTTCTCCTCGGCAACGAAGCTGGCACCCGCCGGGACGCGCACCGCGATCTTCCCGCCCGAGAGGCCCTTGCCCACGTAGTCGTTGGCCTGGCCCTCGACCGAGAGCGTGACGCCGCTCGGCAGGAACGCGCCGCAGCTCTGGCCCACGGCCCCCGTCAGATGGATCCGGATCGTATCCTCCGGCAGGCCCTGCGCGCCGTAGCGACGCGACACCTCGGCGCCCAGCATCGTGCCCAGCGTTCGGTTCACGTTGCGAACCGGCAGCTGGATCTCGACGGCCTCGCCCTTCTCCAGCGCCGGCCGCGCCATCTCGATCAGGCGGTTGTCGAGGGCCTTCTCGAGGCCGTGGTCCTGACCTCCGGTGTTCCGCACGTCGAAGGAAACATCCGGCTGGAATAGCAGCGCGGTGTAGTCGAGGTTCTTCGCCTTCCAGTGGTCGACGGCAGACTGCACATCGAGCCGATCCATCCGCCCGATCATGTCGCCAAAGCGCCGGAAGCCGAGCTGCGCCATCAGCTCGCGCACCTCCTCGGCGACGAAGAAGAAGTACCGGACGACGTGCTCGGGTTGGCCCGTGAAGCGCTTGCGAAGCTCCTTGTTCTGCGTCGCGATACCCACCGGACACGTGTTCAGATGACAGACGCGCATCAGGATGCAGCCGAGCGCAACGAGCGGCGCCGTCGAGAACCCGAACTCATCGGCGCCCAGCAGGGCCGCCACGACGACGTCACGGCCCGTCTTCAGGCCGCCGTCGGCCTGCACCCGGATCCGACCGCGCAGGTCGTTCAGCACCAGCGTCTGCTGCGTCTCCGCGAGACCGATCTCCCACGGCGAGCCCGCGTACTTGATCGAGGTCTGCGGCGAGGCGCCCGTTCCGCCGTCGTGGCCGGAGATCAGGACACCGTCGGCCTTGCCCTTCGACACGCCCGCCGCCACGGTCCCGACACCCGTCTCCGAGACGAGCTTCACGCTCACGCGGCCGCGCGGATTCGCGTTCTTGAGATCGTGGATGAGCTGGGAGAGATCCTCGATCGAGTAGATGTCGTGGTGCGGTGGCGGCGAGATGAGGCCCACGCCCGGCGTCGAGTGCCGGATGCTGGCGATGTATTCGTCCACCTTGTGCCCGGGAAGCTGCCCTCCCTCTCCGGGCTTCGCCCCCTGCGCCATCTTGATCTGCATCTCATCCGAGTTGACGAGGTACCAGCTCGTGACGCCGAAGCGTCCCGAAGCCACCTGCTTGATCGCGCTGCGCCGCAGGTCTCCGCCCGGATCCGGCGTGAAGCGTTCGGGATCCTCTCCACCCTCGCCGGTGTTGCTCTTGCCGCCGAGGCGGTTCATCGCGATGGCGAGGGTTTCGTGGGCCTCGCGCGAGATCGAGCCCAGAGACATCGCGCCCGTGCAGAAGCGCCGCACGATCTCCTCGGCCGTCTCCACCTCGTCGATCGGAACGGGATCCTCGGCGAAGCGGAAGCGGAACAGTCCGCGCAGCGTGCACAGGCGCTCGGCGTCGCCGTTCGCCGCTTTCGAGAAGTCCTTGAAGGTCTCGAAGCTCTGGCTCCGAACGGCGTGCTGCAGCCGCGAAACCGATTCGGGGTTGAACGTGTGTCGCTCGCCGCGCGCACGCCACTGGTAGAGCCCGCCGGGATCGAGCTCAGGGTAGTAGGGACCATCGCCGGGGAAGGCGCGCTGGTGGCGGATCGCCGATTCGCGCGCGATCACGTCGAGGCCGACGCCGCTCACCTTCGACGGCGTACCCGTGAAGTAGCGGGCGACCAGCTCCTGGGACAGACCGACGGCCTCGAAGATCTGTGCGCCGCGATAGCTCTGCAGCGTCGAGATACCCATCTTCGCGAAGATCTTGAGCAGACCCTTGTCGACGGCCTTGATGTAGTGGGTGAGAGCCTTCTCGAGGCCGAGGCCCTCGGGAACGTAGGTGCCGTCCTCGATCAGCCGCCGGACGCTGTCGAAGGCGAGGTAGGGGTTGACGGCTCCGGCGCCGTAGCCGATCAGCAGTGCGAAGTGGCCGACCTCGCGTGCCTCGCCCGTCTCCACGAGGAGACCGCACTTGGTGCGGGTCTCCTCGCGAATCAGGTGATGATGCACGGCCGACGTCGCGAGCAGCGCCGGGATCGGCGCCAGATCGGCCGTCAGACCCCGATCCGACAGGATCAGCAGGTTCACGCCTTCTGCGATCGCCAAGGATGCCTGCTGGCACAGCGCATCGAGCGCCGAGCGCAGGCCGTCGCCGCCGTCTGCCGCCTTGAACAGGATCGGCAGCGTTCGCGCCCGGAACCCCGGCAGCGAGATTTCGCGAATCCGCGCGAGCTGCTCGTTGGTGAGGATCGGGTGCTCGAGCTCGAGCAGCCGCGCATGCTCGGGCGTTTCGTCGAGCAGATTCCGCTCCTCTCCCAGCGTCGAGATCGTCGACATCACGAGCCGCTCGAGCAGCGAGTCGATGGGCGGATTCGTCACCTGCGCGAAGAGCTGCTTGAAGTAGTGGTAGAGCAGCCGCGGCCGGTCCGAGAGGCAGGCGAGCGCCGTGTCGTCGCCCATCGAGCCGAGGGCCTCGACGCCGCTCGTTACCATCGGCGGCAGCACGATGCGCAGATCCTCGAGCGTGTAGCCGAAGACTTCCTGCAGGCGGAAGCACAACGCATCGTCGATCGCTGCCGGCTCGGTGGCCGGCGGCAGCGATTCGAGTTTGCGCCGGTTCTCCGCCACCCACTGGCGATAGGGGCGGCGCTTCGCGAGGTCGCTCTTGATCTCTTCGTCGGAGAGGATGCGTCCCTGCTCCGTGTCCACGAAGAAGATGCGCCCGGGCTGAAGCCGTCCATGAACGAGCACGTTCTCGGGTGCGATCGGGAGCGCGCCGGCCTCGGAGGCCATCACCACGAGGCCGTCCTTCGTGACCGTGTAGCGCGAGGGTCGCAGCCCATTGCGATCGAGCAGCGCGCCGATCTTGCGCCCGTCGGTGAAGGTCATCGACGCCGGTCCATCCCAGGGCTCGAGCAGGCAGGAGTGGTACTCGTAGAAGGCGCGCCGCTCCTCGTCCATGCCCTCGTGACCGTCCCAGGCCTCGGGCACCATCATCATCATGGCGTGCGGAAGCGAGCGGCCCGCCAGCACCAGCAGCTCGAGTGCGTTGTCGAACTGGGCGGTGTCGCTGCCGCCCGGGCGTACGATCGGGAACAGACGCTTCAGATCCGGACCGAACAGCTCCGATGCGAGCGTCCCTTCGCGGGCGTGCATCCAGTTCACGTTGCCACGCAGCGTATTGATCTCTCCGTTGTGCGCCACGTAACGGAACGGCTGGGCCAGATCCCAGGTCGGGAAGGTGTTGGTGCTGTAGCGCTGGTGGACGAGGGCGATGGCGCTGTCGAGGATCGGATCTGCGAGATCCGGGTAGAAGCCGTCGATCTGGTGCGCGAGCAGCAGGCCCTTGTAGACCAGCGTGCGGGTCGAGAGGCTCGGCACGTGAAACGATCGCGCGACGTTTCCGCCTCGTGCGCGCACGGCGTGCTCCGCCACGCTCCGCAGCACGTAGAGCCTGCGCTCGAATTCGTCCTGCGGCATCGCCGCGTCGGCGGCTCCGACGAAGATCTGCCGGATCACGGGCATCGCTTCGCGCGCGAGGGGGCCGATCTTCGCCGGATCCACCGGCACCTCGCGCCAGCCGAGCACCTGCTGGCCGTGAGTGGCGACTGCACGCTCGAGGGTCTCGACCTGCCAGTCGCGCTCAGCGGCATCCTGGGACAGGAAGACGAGGCCGGCGGCATGACGCCCCGGTGCGGGAAGGGAGATGCCGAGGCGACCGGCCTCGCGGCGCAGGAAGGCGTCGGGCATCTGCATCAGCACACCGGCTCCGTCGCCCGTGTCGGGGTCGGCGCCGGTGGCGCCGCGATGCGTCAGGTTCTGGAGTATCTGGAGACCCTGCCGCACGATCGCGTGGGACTTCTCTCCGCGGATGTTCGCAACGAAGCCGACCCCGCACGCATCGTGCTCGAAGGCCGGATCGTAGAGACCCTGGCGAGGCGGGAGTCCGTGGGGTCGGGTCATGGACCTCTCCTCATTGCGGCGCGCGGCCTGCGCGCCTGGCGCGCTCGCGGACGACCCGGCGCTGCCGGGGTCTCGCTTCGGGCTCGTCGAGATCGAGTGCGATGCGTGTGCGCTCCGTCTGTGTCGAGAGCACGACGTTGGTCTCGGTCCGCGTCACGCCCTCCACGGAGCGAATGCGGTCGATCAGATCCTCGAGGCGCTCCGTGTTCTCCGTTCGCACCTTGAGCAGGAGGGTGTGCGCTCCGGTCACGTGGTGGCATTCGAGCACGGCATCCATGCGCGAAACCTCGCGCTCGAAGGCGCCGATCATCCGCGGATGCGCCACTGAGACGCCGATGAACGCCGTCACGTCCATCCCGAGCAGCCGTGCGTCGACCAGCGCGACGTAGCCGAGAATCACGCCGGCCTCTTCCATCTTGTGCACCCGCTCCATCACGGCCGGCGCAGACAGACCCACCTTCTCACCGATCGCGGCCAGCGGACGCTTGCAGTTCTCCTGCAGCAGGTCGAGGATCCGCAGATCCGTGGCATCGAGCTCGGGGTCCGGGCGCTGATCCCTCATGAACACCTCTGAAAGCCGCCAGGGAGAAAACGACGTTAAGCAGAGCCGGGGTCAACGCCTAATGAATACGGCATCGAGGGGTGCCGCGTCAAGCGAAACCTCGCATGCCGGACAGCGCCACCCACACGCGATGCCCCGCGGGGATCTCGGCGGTGCCAGACGGCGTTCCTCGCTCCCGGATCTGGTGCGGTCAGCCCTCGGACCACGGATCGTACGTGCCGAAGCTCCAGACGTGGCCCTCGGGGTCACGGCAGGTGTAGCCGCGTCCGCCGTACGGCTGATCGACGAGATCCTGAACGATCGTCGCGCCCGCCGCGATCGCCCGGCGATGGTGCGCGTCGGCATCCTCCACGACGACGTAGGCGCCCTGCGTGCAGCAACCTTGGAGATCGAGCGGCGACCTCACGAGCTTGCCGTACTCCCCGTGGTCGGCGGAGCCGAGCATGACCATTCCGTTTCCGAAGCGGAGCTGCGCGTGTGCGACGCTGCCATCTTCTGCAGGCACGACGAGCGTGCACTCGAAACCGAAGGCGCGGCACAGCCAGTCGATCGCCTTCGTGCCGTCGCGGTAGCGAAGGCCTGGGATGATCGTCGCCACCGGCGTCTTCGCGCGAGCAGACATCGGAAATCCTCCGGCGATTGAACCCTTCGTCGTCGCCCGACCGCCGGGCGGCGGCCCATCGAGTATCCCCCCGGCGACGAACGCGGAGCAAGCCATTTCCCTCGAATCCGCGATCACGCCCGGGCGCAAACCAGCGCAGGTGGGTGCCGTCGCGCAGGACGTCCGCGGTGAAGGGCGGCACTCCCCGGAACGCGCGGTCCGGGCAGCTCGAAGGGGTCTCTCGCGTCCTACCAGGGCAGCGAATCGCCGAGGCCGTGGAGCAGCTCTTCGTTCACGTCGCTCGCCTGATGCACGTGTTTGGGCGGCGAATGGAACGTCGCGTAGGGACGCAGGCGCAGGACCACGCGGCCCTCACGTCGCGCGCCCTCGGCGACCAGCGGGCGCACCGACTCGGGCATCGGCTTGCCCGCCATTACGCCCGCGATGCGCATCATCAGGTCGACGACGGCCTCGGGCTCGGTCTCCACCTGCGCGTCGCAGTAGACGACCAGGTAGGTCGGCGGCCACTGCTCATCGAGCACGCACAACGACACCTTGCCGAGCCGGTCGACCGCTCTCGCCTTGGCGCGCGCTCCCATCGTCGACACCAGGATGTCGTCGCCGTCCGTGACGTAGTAGACGACGGACTGCGCCGGCCCGTCGTGCTTGCGCTGGTAGCCGAAGACCGCGGTGCGGTGATCGTGCACGAACTTGCGGCGCTCGTCGCGGTTCATCGGGAGGTTCTCCTCTGTCCGGGCAGCATCTCGGGAGAGGGACCTTCATAGCCCCTGCGAGCGCGCTGCGATACCTCTGCCCACACCTGCATGAGGAGACAGGATGGAACGCTACCCGAGAGACGTCTACACGGAGCCCGCGAACGTCGACCCCGACACGCTCGCGAACCTCGGCCCGCTGCGCGCCATGGCCGGCATCTGGGAGGGCGCGAAGGGCATCGACGTACACCCCGTCGCGAGCGGCGGGGAAGAGCAGGCGTACCTCGAGCGCATCGAGATGCAGCCCATCGATCCGCAGACGAATGGACCGCAGCTCCTGTATGGCCTGCGCTACCACGTCTTCGTCGTAAAGCCCGGGGAGAGCAGCACGTTCCACGATCAGGTGGGCTACTGGCTCTGGGAGCCGGCCACCGGGACGCTGATCCAGACCCTCGCGATCCCGCGGGCGCAGATCGCGATGGCAATGGGCAACGCCACCCCCGACGCGACCTGCTTCGAGCTGGTGGCGACCCGCGGCACCACGACCTGGGGCATCTGCTCGGGTCCGTTTCTCGAGTACGCCTTCAAGACGATCGAGTACCGGATCCGTGTGACGGTGCACGGCGCCGATGGATGGTCCTACGACGAGGACACGCTGCTCATGACACCGGGCGCGAGCGAGCCTTTTCACCACACCGATCGCAATACCCTCACACGCGTCGCCGCGCCCACACCCAATCCGATGGCGCGGTGATGGCTCGTCCAGCGTCACCGCCAACGGCAACCATCACCCGAGCACCGCGCGCACCCGGTGGGTTGCCCCGTCGTCGGCCAGCGGGACCGCCGCACCGTCCGCCGGCAGCGCCTCGCCGTCGAGCTCGAGGCGCGTGACGCCGCGGCTCACGCCTTGCGGGTTCTCGACGCTGATCTCGTAGCGGGACGAGCGGTACCGGAACTCGATCTCGAAGCCCGGCCATGCCCGAGGGATGCAGGGATCGAGTACCAGATCCGTGCCCTGCACCCGCAGGCCGAGGATCCCCTCGAGGCCTGCACGATACAGCCAGCCTGCCGCGCCGGTGTACCAGGTCCAGCCGCCACGTCCGACGTGCGGCGGCACGGCGTAGACGTCGGCGCAGACGACGTACGGCTCGACCTTGTAACGGTGGACGTCCGTCCGCGTACGCGCGTGGTGGATCGGGTTCAGGATCGAGAACAGCTCGGCGGCTCTGTCTCCGTCGCCCAGTCTGGCGAAAGCGAGCACGGTCCACGCCGCTGCGTGCGTGTACTGCCCGCCGTTCTCGCGGATGCCCGGCGGATAGCCCTTGATGTAGCCGGGATCGAGCGGCGTCTGGTCGAAGGGGGGAGTGAAGAGCAGGACCAGCCCGTCGTCGCGCCGTACGAGCCATTCGTCAACGGCCGCCATGGCGTTCCGTGCGCGGTCGGGATCCCCGGCGCCCGCGAGCACTGCCCACGACTGCGCGATCGCGTCGATACGGCACTCGCTGCTCGTGACCGAGCCGAGCGGCGCTCCGCCGTCGAACCAGCCGCGCCGATACCAGTCGCCGTCCCACGCGTGCTCGTCGAGCGCGGCCGCCAGCGCTGCCGCGTGTGCCCGCCAGCGTATCGCGCGAACGGTGTCGCCACGGACCTCCGCCAGGGGCGCGAACGTCACGAGCGTCGCGTGGAGGAACCAGCCCAGCCAGACGCTCTCTCCCTTGCCTTCCTCACCGACCCGGTTCATGCCGTCGTTCCAGTCGCCGGTACCGAAAAGCGGCAGACCGTGAACGCCCACGGCGAGGCTCCGGTCGAGTGCACGCGCGCAGTGCTCGTAGAGCGTACCGTGCTCCTCGGCGTCCATCGGCTGGAAGTAGGAGTCGTGATCGCCATCGCGCAGGGCCGGCCCCTCGAGAAACGGAATCGATTCGTCGAGAACTCCGCGATCGCCGGTCGCGCCGACGTAGTGCGCAGTGGTGTAGGGGAGCCAGATCCGGTCGTCTGAAATGCGGGTACGGACTCCCTGGCCCGACGGAGACAGCCACCAATGCTGCACGTCGCCCGCGACGAACTGACGCCCCGCAGCGCGCAGGAGGTGCTCCCGCGTGAGCTCCGGCCTCGCCAGCACGAGCGCCATCCCGTCCTGGAGCTGGTCGCGGAAGCCGTAGGCGCCACTCGCCTGGTAGAACGCCGAGCGCGCCCAGATCCGGCAGGCGAGCGTCTGGTAGAGGAGCCAGCGGTTGAGCATGAGGTCGAAGGAGCGATCCGGGGTGCGGACCTGCACCCTGCCGAGAGTCTCGTCCCAGCTCCGGACGACCGCGTCGAGGACCGCGTCGAGGTCCGTGCGCCGGTAGCGGGCCGTCAGGGCGAGCGCGTCGGCCCGGTTCGCCCCTTCGCCGAGGAAGCATACGATCTCGGTTGAGCTCTGTGGCTTCAGCTCGAACCACGTCTGCAGCGCACTGCACGGATCGAGGCCCGCGCCGACGCGCCCCGAGAGCGGCGCGTCCCGCAGGAGTGCCGCGGGCTGATCGAGCGTACCGTTGCGGCCGAGAAACTCGCTGCGATCGCCCGTCCACGCGAGCTGACGTCCGCCGAGGTCGGCGAATGCCACGCGCTCTCCAAAGCCCGTCCGCCACGGATTTCGCGCGAGCAACACGCCGGTATCGGGATCGCTCTCGGTCACGACGAACGGCGCCGACGCACCACGCGACGGACCCAGCACCCACTCGACGTAGGCCGTGACGGAAATGCGCCGGACCCTTCCGGTGCGGTTGTGGATCTTGAGGCGAGAGATCTTGATCGGATCCTCGATCGGGACGTACTGGAGCAGCTCGAGCCCGAGTCCGTGGGCGGAGTGTTCGAAGCGGCTGTAGCCCTGGCCGTGCCGCGCGACGTAGTGTCCGGTGTCGCTTCGGATCGGGAGTGCGGTCGGACAAAGGAGAGCGCCGTCGTCCTCGTCACGTACGTAGATCACTTCACCCGGAGGGTCGCCGACGGGATCATTCGACCAGGCCGTGATCTGATTCTCACGGCTGCTCCCGC
>CAYOIG010000790.1:0-4236 GCA_964403915.1 uncultured Myxococcaceae bacterium | reverse complement strand
CTTCGGGGCAGCCCTGTTGACCCTCTTCTCGGGCTTCGGTCTCGGCACGCTGCTACTCCCGGTATTCGCGCTCTTCCTCCCGCTCGAGGTGGCGGTGGCCGCGACGGCGGTGGTGCATCTCGCGAACAACCTCTTCAAGGTCGGGCTGGTCGGGCGCCATGCCGACCGGGCGGTGGTGCTGGTCTTCGGGCTGCCGGCGATTCTCGCCGCATTCGCCGGTGCCTCCTTGCTCTCGGGCATGACCGCACTGGAACCCATTTCTCGCTACACGGTGGGGCCCATTCACGCCGAGCTCAGCTGGGCCGGGCTGGTGATCGGCCCGCTGCTCGCGTTCTTTGCGCTCTTCGATCTCGTGCCGCGCCTGCGCGATCTCACCGTCGAGCGTCGCTGGCTCCCATGGGGTGGCGCCCTGTCGGGCTTCTTCGGCGGCCTGTCGGGGCTGCAGGGCGCACTTCGGTCGACCTTTCTCGTGAAGTGCGGGCTCGGCCGGGACGCCTTCATCGGAACGGGCGTCGTGGTGGCCGTGATGGTCGATCTCGCGCGTCTCGCGGTCTACGGTGCGAGCTTCTACGGCCGCCACCTCGGCACGCTCGGGGCGGCAGGCGCCGAGACCGTGCCTGTGCTCGTGCTCACGGCGACCGCGACTGCCTTCGCAGGCTCGTTCGCGGGCGCGCGCCTGCTGCCGAAAGTCACGATCGGGTTCGTTCAGAAGGTCGTTGGCGTATCGATCATCCTGCTCGGCGGCGCGCTTGCCGCGGGCTGGGTCTAGGCCTGCTTGGTTCAGACCGCGACGAGCGCGCGCAGCCAGAGCCACGCTGCGGCGATCGCGAGCGTGGCGAGCGTGACGGGGATGCCAGTGCGTGCGTGTGTGCTCCAGCCGATACCGATGCCAAGGCGTCGCGCCTGATCCACCACGATCAGGTTCGCAATGCTTCCCACCAGCAGGAGGTTTCCGGCGAGCGTGCTCGCGAGCGCGAGGATGGGCCCGCCGAGCGGAGGCTTCGCGGCTTCGAGCAGCAGCATGACGGCAGGAACGTTCGAGACGAGATTCGAGAGCACGACGGTCGCTCCGAAGAGCCAGCCCGGTTGCGTGAGGTCTGCTCCTCGAGCGGCCAGGCTTGCGAGGGCCTGGTGCACGAGGCCGGTGTCGGTGAAGGAGCGGTTCACGACGAAGAGGCCGAAGAAGAGCACGAGGAGCTCCCAGTCCACGAGACCGAGCACGCGGCTCGAAGCCATGCGGCGAGAGAGCAGCAGAACGCCGGCTGCGGCGAGCGCGACCTGCTCGCGTGGCCAGGGGCTGAAGAGAAAGGCGAGCACCAGGGCCGCCAGCACGAGGCCTCCCTTCGCGCTCTGCCAGCGATCGAAGGGGGGAGCATGAACCTCGGGCACGGGCGTCTCGCGTTCCCAGCGGCCGCGCGCCTGTCGCGCGATGATCCACCACGTCGCAGCGAGGCCGAGCGCGGCGGGAACGAATGCATCGAGCAGGTAGCCGCCGAACGAGAGACGGAGGGTTTCGCCGATCAGCATGTTCTGCGGGTTGCCGATCAGTGTCGCGGCCGAGCCCACATTGGCGGCGCAGGCGAGCCCCAGCAGGAAGGGCACCGGATCGAGCCGCCGCCGTGCGCAGACCTCCACGAGAATCGGCGCCATGGCGAGGCAGACGATGTCGTTGGCGAGGAGGGCCGAGAGGCCGCCGGCGGTCGCCACGAGCACGGCGAGCAGCTTCTCGGGCGAGGCATCGTGCCCGACGAGATTGCGCGTGAGCTGGGTGTAGAAGCCGCCCAGCCGAAACTGTGCGGACACGATCATCAGGCCGAAGAGGAGCGCGAGGGTCGGGCCGTCGACGGCTGCGCTCGCAGCCGCAAGGCTCATGTCGCCGCTCGCGATGAGCACGATCGCTCCGAGGAGCGCGACGCCCGTGCGGTCGAGCGCGAGCCGCGGAAGCCCACCGAGGATCATGCCGAGGTAGACGAGAGCGAACACGAGCACGACGGTCGTGTGCACGGCTCAACTTCCGGGCCGCGGTGCGGCATCCGTGGCGACGCGCGGCGTGTCGCCGAATGCGCGCCGGGTGATGCGCCCGACCCCTTGCTCGAGGAGGCCCGATCCCCAGGCGATCACCGCGAGCATCAGCGCGCCCGCGGCTACGAAGGGCCCGAGCGAAACCTCCCGCAGCCTCTCTCCGGCATAGAGCACGTAAGGCTGGTGGAGCAGGTAGAAGCCGTAGGAATACGCACCGACGAAGAGCAGCGGCCTGCGCAGACCTGGGAGGGCGATGAGCGCGCGTGCGAGGTGCGCCAGCAATGCGAACAGACCCATGCCCACGAGGCCATCGGTGCAGGTGAAGCTGAGGCCCGGCCGGTAGCTGAGAAAGCCGGCCGCGTAGAGCAGCACGCCCGCCGCGAGCCCCGGTGCGCCGAGCAGCCAGCCGAGCGTGTGCTCACGCTTGCGGCGGAGCAGGAGACCGAGCGACATGCCGGCCGCGAACTCCCAGAGGCGCGAGCCGAAGAACGCGCCCTGCACGAAGTTGCCGTTCGCATGGAGCACGTCCAGCAGGAAGAAGCGGCTCGCGATGGTGAAGACGGCCGCCCCGGCGAGAAAGAGCAGCGGCCCGAGGCGGCGGAGCAGCACGGAGAGGAACGGAAACACCAGATAGAGCTGCACGATGAGACCGAAGAACCACCACGCAGGGTTCGCGTAGTAGAAGAGCTCCGGCGGCCAGACGCGGTCGCCCGCGAAGCTCGCGAGGAAGCGCCAATCGACCGGGTCGGTGCGTGCGATGAAGGGCGAGACGAGCCAGACGAGGTGCGCCGCCCAGTACATCGGAAACAGGCGCAGCAGTCGCTGGCGATACCAGACGCGCCAGCCCGCCGCTGGCCGGCCGCTCTCGCCGAGGGCGTAGGTGAGACCGAAGCCCGAGAGCAGCAGGAAGACCGCAACCGCCTGCGAGCCGAGCTGGGAGAAGGCGATGAAGAGAGCCTGTGCATCACAGCCGATTCTGCCCGCCAGCGTCGTCGCGTCACACTGATCGGCGTAGATCGAGAAGTAGGCCGGATTGAAGGGCCAAGGCAGGCGCCCGTTCGCCCAGGTGATGAAGAAGTGGAACCAGGCCACCCACAGGATCGAGAAGCCACGCGTGGCGTCGATCCAGGCGAGGCGTACGCCGGGCGCGGGCGGGGCGGCCGCCACGGCTAAGTGAGAGAGAATCGACGACGGCGAAGCTTCGGCAGACCGTCCTCCGTCTCATCCGCAATCTCGTGCGTCACACCGGGCGGGAGCTTGCCGCGCTTCGTGGGCTTCGCGGCCTCACCGCGGGCGAGCACGCCGCGAACGAACTCCTCGGCAGCCTTCGCGGCCGCGGTCTTGCGAGGCCTGCCGGGCGCGGGCTTTGCCACGCCAGGCTTCTTTTTCCGCTTGCCTGCCATGCGCGGACCTCGATCCCGGTGCGCCCGGTTCGGTTCGAGGCCGGGGTCGAGGCGACTCCGCTGCCCACCCGGCATCGTCTCCGGAGCCTAGCCTCGACGCGCCGCTGCGAACAGCCGCGAGAGCCGGGACGCTGGAGACGCAGCTTTCTCTCGGCGCAGAGTTGCCGCGCGACAGCCGAGCTCGAGACCGACCAGGGGATCGCCGCGCAGCCCAATCCCCCCTGCGGCGCCCCGCAAACACGACACGCCCCCGCAGCCGCGTTGCGCCGCAGTCTTCGCCCGGCGCATACTCGGCGTGGGACGGCGGTGCAAGATCCGTTGGGCCGCGCTGTTACCACGTTCATCGAACAGACAAGGAGGACGCGATGACGATCTCTCCTCTGACGGCCGCGCGTCATGTGACAGTCGGATCCGCTCTTGCCAAGGCAAGCGTAGCGGTGGTGCTGTTCTCGGCGATGATGTTGGGTATGGCTGCAAGCGCGAGCGACGGCATGAGCGCGGAGGCGAAGGGGCTCGCGAAGCTCGATGACGAGTGGTCGGCTGCGGCCGCTACGCGGGACGCGAAGAGCGTAGCCGCGTTCTATGCAGAGGACGGGATTGCATACCCGCCGAACCAGCCGACAGCGATCGGTAGAGCCGATGCGGAGAAGGTGTGGGCTGCGTACTTTTCAGACCCGACGTACGGGATCTCGTGGAAGACTACACACGCCGAGGTAACCGGGACGCTCGGCTACACGACCGGTATCTACGAAGATTCGTTCAAGGGCCCTGACGGAAAGACGGTCAACGGAAACGGCAGGTACTTGTGCGT
>CAYOIG010000789.1:0-4930 GCA_964403915.1 uncultured Myxococcaceae bacterium | reverse complement strand
GCTCTGCGCGGCGAAGCTCTCGTAGGGGATCTCGTCGAGCACGCGCAGGCGGATCGGATGGTGGCCCTGGAGCACGAAGCCGCGCTTTGGAAGTGCATCGCCGGTGCCCTCGAGGACGATCGGCAGCAGCGGTGAGCGCGTCGAGAGGGCGATGCTGAAGGCGCCAGGCTTGAAGGCGCGCAGGCGTCCGTCGGCCGAGCGCGTCCCTTCCGGGAACATCATGATCGAGTTGCCCTCGCCGATGGTACGCACGCAGGCTTCCATCATCCGGGCGACGCTCTCGCGATCACCGCGACGCAGCTCGATGTAGCGGTTGAGGCGCATGTTCCAGCCGACGCACGGGATGCGGAAGTTCTCGATCTTCGAGACCCACTTGAAGTGACGGAAGATGCGGAAGAGCACGAGGATGTCGAGGAGAGACTGGTGGTTGACGACGATCACGTAGGCGCGGTCGTCGCGGATCTTCTCGCGGCCTTCCACCGTCACGGGCCACGCGGGGTTGAGCCAGGTGTAGAGCGAGGCCCAGAAGCAGGTGAAGCGGTGGAGCAGGAACAGGCGGCGGTCGAAGGGGGCCGTCACGGCCCAGAGCAGCACCGCCACCGGGAAGAGTAGAATCGAGCTGCCGGTGAGGAAGACCCAGAATAGGAGGGAGAGGATGCGCCGGCCCATACCTCGACGGTTAGCACCCGAGGTGAGGGCTGGCACGGCCACCGCGCGGAGGTCGGCCGGATGAAGGGATATCCCTCGCCCGAGGAGGCGGAGCGCGAGATCGACGATCTCGCGGCCGCCCATCCGGCGCTCTGCAGCCTCGAAGAGATCGGGCGCTCCAGCGAGGGGCGTCCGGTCCGCGTGCTCCGCATCGCGGTACGGGGGGCGGCTCCGGGTCGCCCGCGGCTGCTGGTGACGGCGCAGATCCACGCCGTCGAGTTCATCGGCAGCTTCGTGGCGCGCGGCGTCGCAAAGCGGCTGCTCGAGGGCTACGCCCACGACGCCGCCGTGACGGCACTCCTCGACGCTGCCGACGTCTTCGTGGCGCCGCTGCTCAACCCCGACGGCGCAGCGCGCGTCTGGCGGCGGCGCGGGCGCAGCCGCATTGCCGGCGCGCGTCATACGGCAACGGGCGTGGATCCGAACCGCAACTTCCCGGGCGTCGCGGTTGCGGGCCGCCGCGCCTGGAACGCCGCGCGCGCGCGGCCGGGCTCGGCCTACTACCGCGGGCCGCATCCGCTCTCGGAGCCCGAGTGCGCGGCGCTGGCGCGGCTGTGTGTCCGCGAGCGCTTCTGCGCGGCGATCAACTTTCACAGCTTCGGCCGCGTCGTCTTCATCCCCGAGGCGATCGGCGGCGAGAAGGAGCGGGCGGAGCGCGTGCTCGACGTCTTCCGCGGTTTCTTCCAAGACCGGCAGCCGCGCTGGCGCTACAAACCCGTGCCCGACGCGCCGCACAAGACCTTCGGGCAGCTCGATGCCTTTCTGCTCTACGGCCTCGGCACACCGAGCGTCACCGTCGAGGTGAGCCGGCCCGATCTCTCCTTGCTGCTGCCGTGGCGCATGACGAACGTCTTCTGCTGGGCGAACCCGCGTCACCCCGAGCGCGACCGCGAGAACGACGTGGACGCCACGCTCGCCGCCCTCGCCGAGCTGCTCGCGCGCACCGGCGGCACGCCATGCACGCCGCCGCATCCCGAGCTCGCAGCAGGCCTCGCGGAGGCGTGAAGGGGCGTTCACCGATGCGCGGAGCCCTTCCGACGATAGCCTCGGCAGCATGCCGACGGTCTTCCGATCCGGCCCCTATCGGATATATTTCTTCAGTCACGAGCCGAACGAGCCGCCCCACGTGCACGTGGATCGCAATGGCTGCTCCGTGAAGTTCTGGCTGGCTCCCGTCCGTCTCGTGCGCAACGTTGGTTTTCCGCGGCATGAGATGAGAAGGATCGAGGTCATGGTTCGAGCCTGCGAGCGCGTGCTCCTCGAGGCGTGGAATGACTACTTCGGAGCCTAGGGACGCGGATCGGATCGTCGACGTACGGATCGATGCATCGAGCCTGTGCGCAGAGCTGGCGGACGGCCGGAAGATCATCGTGCCGCTGGCGTGGTATCCACGGCTGCTGCGCGCGACGCCTGAGCAAAGAGCCGAGTGGGAGATCTGCGGTGGCGGCTTCGGCATCCACTGGCCGGCCCTCGATGAGGACCTCAGCTCCGAAGGGCTCCTCCGTGGAGCGCCCGCGCCGGGCGGTCGGCATTCTCCTGCCGCCTGATGCCGCGCGCCCGGCGGAGCGCCGCGCGCCCGCTACTCCTGCACCAGCTCCAGCAGCGAGAGCTCACCCGGGACGCCGATGCGCAGCGGGAAGCCGTAGAAGCCGGTGCCGCGGTGGACGTAGAGGCGGTTCGTGCCGTGGCCGAAGAGACCGTGGTCGGGCCAGCGCGTGCGCGAGAGCACCGTCCAGTCGAGACCGAAGCTCACGAGGCCGAGCTGGCCGCCGTGGGTATGGCCCGAGAGGGTGAGATCGACGTCGCCCAGCGGGACGTGCTGGAAGCCGAGCGGATCGTGGAGCAAAAAGAGACGCAGCCAGCCCGCACGCCGCGGAAATCGCTCGAGCAGCCCGCGGATGTGGTCCCCGCGACCGCGGCCGACGTAGTCGGCGCCGACGATCTGAACCGGGCCCGCTGCGGTCTCGACGAGCACCTCTTCGTCGACGAGCAGGCGGATGCCGGTGGCGGCGAGCGCAGCCTGCACCTCGTCCGGCGACTCGTGGTCGTGGTTGCCGAAGATGGCGAAGCAGCGCGCTGATACGGCCCGCAGCGGCGCCAGCGCCTCGCTGAGCGCGCCCGGCGTGCCCATGCCCTCCATGGTGAGGAAGTCTCCCGTCAGCAGCACGAGATCGGGATCGCGCGCGATGAGCTCGGCGATCCTGCGCTGCAGCCGGTGCACGGGCTGCCACGGGCCGAGGTGCGGATCGGTGATCTGCACGATGCGCAGCGGGCGTGTTGCGAGCGGCGCGGGCGGGCGCCGGCGATAGCGCTCGACGGGAAGACGCGAGACCGTGGCCGGGCCCTCCTTGCCGAGACGCACGCGGACGACCTCGTCGGCGAGGCGGTACGAGGTGAGGATCGAGACGAGGGCGATGGCGAAGGGCAGCAGATCGAGCCAGCGCATGCCGTCGAGCACGCCCTCGTAGCCGAGCAGGGCGAGGCCCGCGCGCAGTGGCAGCAGGGCCACCAGCCACAGGCCCGAGAGCGTGCCGGCCGCGACGAAGGCCATGCCGGGCACGCTCACGATCCAGCGGAAGGCGCGCGTTCGAAGCCGAGGCCGCACGAGGGAGACGAGATGCACG
Source organism: uncultured Myxococcaceae bacterium (assembly GCA_964403915.1). Taxonomy (GTDB): domain Bacteria; phylum Myxococcota_A; class UBA9160; order UBA9160; family UBA9160; genus MYXO. Next base: position 1,598 of record CAYOIG010000789.1, on the reverse strand, counting down.
GCCGCAGCCGCCATCGTGTAGACGAAGGCGGCGTCGGCGGCCGTTGCGACCGCGGGAGAGAGCCACTCGCGAAAGCGGCCGTGCATGAGGACGGCGCCCGGCAGCGAGAGCGCGAGGATCACCAGGGCGAAGATTCCGTACGAGCGCCCGCGAACGCGCCAGGCGTAGAGCGGAACGCCCACGAGCGTCACGGCGGCGAGGGCCCAGAAGAGGCGCGCGAGGGTGTCGTCCATCTGGCGAGAGGATAGGCCGCGTGGCGCGAGCGGCCCGGCAGCTCGTTCGGCGTGAGAGGCATGCGGACGGACCGCCCGGCGCCGGCCGTGCGGCCGCGGCATCCTGCACGGCGCCATGGAGGTCTGTCGCTTCGCTCCCTCGACCACGGGGCGCGCCCATCCGGGCACGCTGCTCGCCGCGCTGCTGTGCTGGCTCGATGCGCGCTCGCGCGGGGCGCACCTGCTGCTGCGCCTCGAGGATCTCGATCCCGAGCGCTGCCGGCCGGCGTTCGCGGCAGCGCTGCCGGACGATCTCGCGTGGCTCGGCCTCGACTGGGACGAGGTGGTGGTGCAGCACGGGCTGCGCGCGCAGCACGAGGCCGCGCTCGACCGGCTCGCGGCCGCAGGGCTGCTCTATCCCTGCGCGTGCAGTCGCGCGCGCATCGCGCGGGGCGGTGTGCGCACCCCGGACGGCGGCTGGCGCTACCCGAACACCTGCCGCGGGCGCGCGCTGCCGCCCGGCGGGTGGAGAGCGTGCCCGGAGCCTCTGCGCGCAGCCCTGCCCGACGAGCGCGTGACGCTCGCCGACGAGAGCGGCCTCGATCTGTCGCAGGCGCCGGCGCAGGCGTTCGGCGATCCGGTCGTACGCCGTCGCGACGGCGCGGTCGCGTATCCGCTCGCGGTGGTGGTCGATGACGCGGCGAGCGGTGTCACGCGCGTGGTGCGCGGCCGTGACATCGCGCCGAGCACGGCCACGCAGGTGCTGCTGCAGCGACTGCTGGGTCTTCCCACGCCGCGCTACCGGCACCACCTGTTGCTGCTCGAGGAGCGCGGCGGGAAGCTGGCGAAGCTCCACGGCTCGGTCGGGGCCGACGTGCTCCGCAGCCGGCTCACGGCCGCCGAGGTCTGCGGGCTGCTCGCCTTTGCGGCGGGGCTGCTGCCGGCGCCGGAGCCGCTGGCGCCGCGCACGCTGCTGGAGGGCTTCTCCTGGCAGCGCGTCGCGACCGGCGATCGGGTGATGCGCTGGACGGGCAGGGCGCTCGCGCTCGCGCCGTGAGCAGCCGCCTGACGTATGCTTGCGCGCCAATGGCCGATGCCGTCCTCGACCTGCTGCGCTTCATCGACGCCGCGCCAACGCCCTACCATGCCGTCTCCGAGACGGCGGCCCGGCTCGAGGGAGCGGGCTTCCGCGCGCTTAGCGCCGAAGAGATCTGGACCCTCTCGCCCGGCGACGCGCGCTTCGTCGTGCGCAGCGCGAGCAGCCTGCTCGCGTTCGTCGTGGGCAGTGAGCCTCCGGCTTCGGCGGGCTTCCGCTGGGTCGGTGCGCACACCGATTCTCCCAACCTGCGGCTCAAGCCCCGGCCCGACGTCACCGCGCACGGCTGC
>CAYOIG010000788.1:0-2348 GCA_964403915.1 uncultured Myxococcaceae bacterium | reverse complement strand
CTTCAACCAGTGGAACCAGGGCAAGCGGAGCTGCGCGCTCAACCTCGGCACGCCCGAAGGCATACACATCACCAAGGAGCTGATCGCCTGCTCGGACGTGGTGATCGAGAACTTTTCGACCGGCGTCCTCGAGCGACTCGGTCTCGGTTACGACGTGCTGCGCGACCTTCGGGCCGACATCATCCTCGCGTCGATCTCGGGCTATGGGCATACGGGACCGCTCCGCAGCTACATGGCGTACGGCCCGGCGGTCGCGCCGCTCACGGGCCTTTCGTCACTCACCGGCTACGCAGACGACGTTCCGCGCGAGCTGGGGATCTCCTACGGAGACCCGAACGCCGGGATCAATGCGGCAGTGGCGATCGCGGCGGCTCTCCTCGCGCGTGACCGTAGCGGCGAAGGGCAGCACATCGATCTCTCGCTCTGGGAGCCGATGGCCGCCCTGGTGGCGGAGGGTTGGATGGAGTTCGCGATGAACGGAACCCAGCCGCAGCGGATCGGGAACCGCCACCCGCAGATGTCGCCGCACGGCTGCTTCCCCTGCGCAGGCGACGAAGCCTGGCTCACACTGGCTTGTGGCAGCGATGCCGAGTGGCGCTCCCTCTGTACTGTGATGGGCCGCCCCGAGCTCGCCGCGGACCCGCGCTTCTCGGACCTCGCGGCGCGCAAGCGCAACGAGGACGAGCTCGAGCGCCTGATCGACGCATGGACGCGAGGGCGGGATCGTTGGGAGGCGACTCGAGCGCTCCAGGCCGCGGGCGTGGCCGCCTTCCCCTCGCTGTCGAGCCGCGACTTGGTCGAGGATCCCCAGCTCGCGCAGCGCGGATTCTTCGAGCGACTCGCGCATCCGGAGGTCGGAACCCGCACGCACGCCGGGATTCCCTGGCGACTCAGCGAAGCGCCCAACGGCGTGCGCTCCGCCGCGCCGCTACTCGGCGCCGACACCGATGCGGTCCTGCAGGAGCTGCTCGGCTACGCCCCGGCCCGCGTCGCAGCGCTGCGCGAGGCGAAGGTGCTGTACTGAGCGCTGCGCCGGAGCCGGCGGGTCAGCGCTCGATCGACTCGAGGCCATCCACGAGTCCCCACGCCGCGGCGCGCGTCGCGTCCAGCCGCTCCCCCGAGAGCGCGAGCCAAGCCGTGCGCTGGCGGCCGATCCGTCGCGGCAGACTCGCCGTTCCGCCTGCGCCCGGGACCAGTCCCATCCCCACCTCCGGCAGCTGAAACCACGCGTCCTCGCGCGCGATCACCTCGGCAGCGAACGCGGGCAGCTCGACTCCCGCGCCGACACACGCTCCGTGGACGCGCACGCGCGCACGCTCGGCACAGGCGATCAGCGCTCGCGCCGGGTGTCGCGTCGAGCGCACGGCGTGCGCCGTGGCGGGGTCGGGAAGGCTCCCGAACTCGTCGAGGTCCCCCCCGCTGCAGAATGCAGGCCCTGCGCCGTCGAGCCGCACCTCGAGGACCGACGGGTCGCAGGCGGCCACGCGCAGCGCCTCGACCAGCGCATCGCGCATCTCGCTGGAGAAGGCATTGCGCACCTCGGGTCGGTTCAGCGTGAGTCGCAGACGCTCGCCATCGCGACTCACGCGCACCACCGGACCGCTCCCACTTCCGCGCTGCCGGCGCATGGGCCGGCGCTCGAGCCAGCCGCGGAACTCGGGGCCGCTCTGCAGCGTCGAGTAGACCAGCGACTCCGCGACCAGCGCCTGATGGAGATCGAGAGATTCGCCGAGGCGCAGGAGCTGGACGAGCGCGAGCGCCGCGAGCGGAGAGCGCGCGATGCCGGCGAGGAGCGGCGCGAGCTCCGCATCGTCGTCGACGAGCACGTCGAAGCGATCGGCAAGCTCCTTCGCGTGGGCGGCGAGCGCCCCGCCCCGGATCCCGATGGTCGGGCACGGAAGCTCGGCCAGCGCCTGGAGCGCCCCCGCGAGATCGATGCCCGAGGGCGGTTCGCTGCTCAGATCGACCAGGAGCACCCCCGCGCCGGTCAACGGCGACCAGAGCTCGGAGCGAAACGGCGAGCGCAAGCGCTCGAGCGCCTCGCGGAGCGCCAGCGGCTCTATGAAGCTTCCCCCGACAGCTCCGCCCGCACGACGCGGCGCAGCAGCTTTCCGGTCTCGTTGAACGGGAGCTCATCTCGGAACTGGATGCGCGCAGGCGTGCGATTCGAGCGCAGGCGCTCGCGCACCCAGGCGCGCAGCTCCTCGTCGGTCGCGCTCTTGCCGGCGTGCAGCACCACCGCGGCGGCGACGGCCTCCCCCCACTCCTCGTCGGGCACACCGACGACGGCGCAATCGGCGACGGCCGGATGGGCGAGCAGCGTCTCCTCGATCTCTCCGGGCGAGAGG
>CAYOIG010000787.1:0-3648 GCA_964403915.1 uncultured Myxococcaceae bacterium | reverse complement strand
GTGACGCGGGCAGAGCGGCCGGGAGCAGATAGCTCGCCTTTACGGCCGAATAGGTCGGCAGGACCCAGGTGTATCGAACGAGAGCGGCGAGCAGCAGCGCGCCGAGAAGGAGCGGGCCGAACGCGCGCGCGACGCCTCGAGGATTCCGGAGCACGTGCAGCAGGCCTGCGGCCGCGAGCAGCGTGGGAACGATGCCGCCCAGCGCGACGAGCGCCGCCGCAGCGAGAACGCCCGGCACGTTCGCCGGCAGGAACTCGCCATGGCCGTCGGCCCAGACGCTCGCGTAGAGCAACCCCGGGACCGAGCGTACGAGCCCCGGCGCGCTGTGGTGGGGCGCGAGGAAGGTTGCCGGAGGGAGCGAGAAATAGTCGGCGACGTGGCGCTCGCCGGGCGGCTGGCTCTGCATTTCCGCCTGCACCTGCGCCGCCATGGCCGCGCCGCTCACCACGCTCATCAGCGAGCCGCCGCTCGCGCGCAGCAGCCGCGCGTAGTGAGGCGAGGCGGCGACGAGAGGGAGCGCCACGACGAGCGCGGCCACCGCGAGCGCCCGCCTGGGCGCTGCACGGGCGGCGACGACGTACGCGAGCCCTGCCACCCCCACGGCGACGAGCGCCGACGACTTCGTGAGGAGCGCCGCCGCGAGCCACACACCCGTCACCAGCGCGTGTCGCGGAAGAGATACTCCACCTGGAATCGCCGTGAGGCGCGCTAGGGCCACCGTCACGAGGCACGCGCCGAGCATCTCGTTGCCCAGCATCGTGCTCGAGATCGTGAAGACGGGGCTGCAGAAGACGAGGGTCGCGACGACCGCCGCGTCCACCTCCGGGACGAAGCGGCGCAGCGTGCGCCACAGCACGAGAGCGAGGACGATGCCCGCGAGCATCGAGATCGCACGCAGTCCCACGTGGACCGGAATCTGCTCGGGAAGTGCGCGCCAGACGGCGGCTCCGAGCGCGTAGTAGAGCGGGGGATGGAACCCTCCCCAGCTCCCCGGGTCGGGAAGCTCGCCGCGCTCGAGGGCGAGCACGTTCACGGCGTGACCGGGGCCGTCGAAGTCGTGAAGCGGCGGAAAGGCGGTGAGATCGTGGCACCGCGTCACGAGCGCGGCTCCCAGCACCAGCAACGCCGCCGCGAGCCAGCGCCGCGCGTGCGGCTCGCGTGCTGCGGCGTCCTGCCAGGCCGGCGGCGCGCTCATGCAGCGCTCCGGCGGCGCCAGGCGGACGTCGCGGCGTACGCCGCGCCCGCGAGGAGCGTTCCGAACGCGAGCGCGACGCCGAGGCGAAACGAGCGCGGTCGGTAACGCATCTCGACGACGTGCTCTCCCGCCGGAACCGCAACTCCGCGAAAGACGGTGTTCACGCGCAATACGTCCGCCGCAGCGCCGTCAACGCTGGCCTCCCAGCCCGGAAAGAACGCGTCGGTCACCACCACGACGGCGGGCCTCGCGCCGCCCGTGCGTATCGTCTGGCGTTCGGGCTCGTCATGATCGAGGAAGGTCGCACCGGCATCTTCTTCGGCGGCTCCCGCACCGGCGCCGAGCAGCTCGTCCGGCGGCGCATCGAGCAGCACGGCGTTGCGGGCGTCGAAGCCCGGCTCGATGAGCCGCGCCAGCGCCCGCTCCGGCTCGGACGGCTCCGCATCCGCGAGCACGGCACGGTAGGCGCGCGGCAGCGCAGCGGTGTTCTCGAACACTGCCGGTTTCACTCCGAGCTCGCGCACGCGCAGGTAGCGGTCGCCCAGCCACGGCGGCGGCTCGTGCGCGAGCACGAAGCGCACCGAGGCGAGGTCGAAGAGTCGCAGGCGGCTCGGGTCGGCGGGAAGGCCCACGCGGCCGAAGAAGGGGATCGTGCCGAGGTACATGCTCTGCGCCGCGGGCTGTGATGCAGATGTGTCGGCGAGCCGGCGCTTCAGGTCACGGGCGTCGAGAGTCTCGGCGCTCCCGGTCTCGAGATAGTTGAAGAAGCGCGCCGTCGGAGCGGGCGTCAGCGGCTCGAGATCGTGGGTGACGCGCAGTCCCTCCGTCTCGCCGATCTTGTCGATCCAGGGCAGCTCCTCGGCATGCTGCCAGTGGAGCCGCCCCTCGGCGGCCCCGCGCGCGGCGAGCGCCTGCAGCAGCGGACCGATCCGGGGCGGCCGCTGCCCGCTGGCCTCGCGCGGAAATGGCACCGCCGCGGGCAAGATCGCCGCGGTCTCGAGGCCCGCAGCAGCCAGCGCGAGGCCTGCAGCGACGAGCGCACGCGCGCGGGCGCTCCGCGCGAGCCTCGAAGCGGTCTGCGAGATGCCGACGCCCGCTGCAACGGAGAGCCCGAGCGTCGAGAGCAGGCGGTAGCGGAAGGGGAAGCGGAAGTCTCCCGCGAGCGGAAGCTCGCGCAGCCAGCCATACAGCGGAACGTGCAGAGGGAACGAGATCAGGAGTCCGAACAGACCCACCCCGAGCAGCAGGGCGAGCCGGATGCGGCGGGGTCCGGGCCAGACGAGCGCGAGCGCGGCGAGGGGAAGCGCGATCACGCCCGGCACGCCGTCGTTCACGCCGCCGCCGAGGAGCACAGCAAGGAAATACGCGGGATCGTGCTGGCCCGTCAGCAGCACCGTCTGGTCCGATGCGAGCACGCCCGGCGCACGCGAGCTGCGCGCAACCAGCTCCGCGGCGGGCAGGAGCTGTGGCGCTGCGAGCAGCACGCCGGCCAGTGCGCCAGCGGCCAGTGCGAGCGCACGTGCCACGGGAAGACGCCTCTCTCGGAGCGCCACCTCGATCAGTGCGCCACCCGCGAAGAGTGCCGCTGCGAGGCACGTCATCAGCAGGACGTAGGGCCAGCCCGTGAGCGCCTGCATCGCGACCGCTCCCGCCAGCGCGGCCACACGACCGGGGCCGGGACGCTCGATGATGCGGTCGATCGCGAGCAGAACGCCCGGGAGCCAGGCTGCGCTGTAGAGCGTGGGCGGTGACCAGAGCGCTCCGAGCAGCCAGTAGGAGCCGCCAAAGAGCAGGCCCGCTGCAAGCGCGCCCCAGCCGGATGCGCCGAGCGCTCGGGCGAGCGCCGCTGCGAGGCCGGCCGCGAGACCGAGATGCGCGGCTGCGAGCAGGGCGAAGGCGAGCTGCGTGGGTAGAAGAAGGTGCAGCCAGTTCGGCGGATACAATACGCCCGTCTGCAGTGTCGCGAGAAAGGGCAAGCCGAGCCCCTGCTGCGGATTCCAGAGCGGGATCTCGCCGGCGGCAAGCCGTGAGAACGCGTAGTGCGCATTCGGGCGGTAGTACGCTAGGAAGTCGAACGTGCCGGGAGGCACCGCGCTCTCGAGCTCGGGAAGTCTGCGCACGGTATGGAAGGCCCACCAGACGACTGCCGCTGCGAGCGCGGCGAGCAGCGGCGAGATGCGGTCGAAGCGGTGCACGAGACCGGACGGTACACCGCCGCTGGCCGGGAGAGCAGCAGCGCCGCCGCTCACTCGGCCTCTTCGCGCGGCACGACGTTTCGGCTGCGAAGCTCCGCGATCCGCGCCTTCATCCAGTCGATGTCGGGATGCCTCGGGCCGTCACGCACTGCGGCTTCGAAGTGATGGAGCGCCTGCGCCTGCGCACCCTGCTCGAGCAACGCGCGAGCGAGCAGATAGTGTACGTGGCCATCGTGCGGGTCTATGACCAATGCTTGA
>CAYOIG010000786.1:0-4621 GCA_964403915.1 uncultured Myxococcaceae bacterium | reverse complement strand
GCCGATCTGGATGCCCCCCGTGGAGTCGATCGTCCCGGTGACACCGTTCGGCGTCGGCTTGGCGACGGCTGCCCCCGGGCGGTTCACCTCCTTGCCCTGACTCGTGATCACCGACGTCGTGACCATGAAGATGATCAGGAGCACGAGGAAGATGTCCACCAGAGGGGTGATGTTGATCTCGGCGACGATGTCGTCTCCGACCTCCTCGCCGGGGCTAGGCAGGGAGTGGATGGCCACGGCCCGCCTCCTTGTCACTCTCGCCCGCGGGCGCGCCCGACTCGACGAAGAGCAGGGCCTGCACGAAGCGCTCGCAGGCGCGCGCGAAGACGTTTCCCACTGCGCCTGCGCGCACTTGCAGGTAGTTGTAGAAGCCGAGCGCGAAGATCGCGACGCCGAGGCCCGCGGCAGTTGCGATGAGGGCCTCGGAGATGCCCGCCGCCACCACCGCGAAGCCGCCGGAGCCCTCGGTCGCCATCTGGTGGAACGCGCGCATGATGCCGATCACGGTGCCGAAAAGGCCCACGAAGGGCGAGAGCGAGCCGATGGTGCCGAGAATCCACAGCCCCCGTCGCAGCTCCATGATCGACTCCTGGCGCGAGGTGGCGAGCACACTCTGGAGGTCCTCGAGCGCGATGTTCTTCCAGCGCAGCCCCTCGAGGAAGATCGCGCCCATGGGCGTCGTCGCAGCCTCGCAGAGCGCACGCGCCGCGGAGACGTCGCCCTTGACGAGGAGATCGACGAGCCGGCGCGTCAGGTCGCGGCTCGCGCTCTCGAGCCCGCGGTAGCGCCACCAGCGTTCGAGCACGATGGCGAGTGCCAGGATGGAGGCCACGGCCATCGGATAGGTCGTGATCCAGGCCTGATTCAGCATGTGGAGGAGCGTGCCGGCGTCCATCGAAGAGCCGAGCTGCGCGAGCGCCTCCGCGCCCTGCGCCGCCGTCTGCGCCGTCGTTTCGGTCACCGGATCCAAGCCAGCTCCTTCCGGCCTTCTCGGCGTTTCTTCGCGGCCGCTTCGCGCACGTGCGGCGGGTTCGGAGCCCGGCCGTGCGCCGGCGCACGCTAGCCAATCGGCCCGGGCAGTGCAGCGCCGACCGCGCGCGCGTTGACCCCCGAAACCCCCTGCCGTAGGATTCGCTATTGCGGGTGCTGTGAGCGTGCCGTCGAATCCTGCGCCGATTGCCAGCGTCCAACCGAGTGCCGCCAGGCGCGAGCGCCCCTGTCGGGGAGCTGCGGCGCGCAGCGGGGCGGCAGCTACGGATCCGACGGAGGCGCAGGGCAAGCCATGAGAGGCGAGCTCCGGGTTCGCAGGCGTCGGTCTCGGCCGACGCCCCTGAGCACGCGGCGGCTCGCTTTCGGGCCTGGCGCCACGGCGCTGCCGGCAGGCTCCTTCCCTGGCTTCGCGAACCTGGAGGACGGCGATCGCCGAAGCCGCTGGGTTTCCGGCGGCCTGGCCGCCTTCGTCCACGGCGGCCTCGTAGCGGGGCTTCTGCTCTACGCCTGGCTGAATCCCCCGGTGATCGAGGAGATCATTCCCGTCGAGCTGCTGAAGGAGGAAGCCCCGAAGCCGAAGCCGCCGCCGCCGGTGGCGAAGCTGGAGCCGAAGCCGGCGCCTTCCCCGTCTCCGGCGCCGCCCAAGGAGACACCCGCACCCGTGCCGAAGGAGAACCCCGCTCCGGCCCCGAAGGCGCTGGCCGAGCGGCGAACGCCGACCTTCGCACCGCAGGCGCAGGCCCTGCCGCCCCAGGTCGTGAACCCGTCGGTGATCGCAAAGGCGGCACCCGCGATCGACGCGAAGAAGCTCGAAGGCGCCGGTGTCGCAGTCGCGCCGCGAGAGATCGCGCACCCGACGTCGGTCGCGAGCGTCTCTCCCCTCCCGTCGATCGCTCCGGCCCAGGCCAGCAAGATCGATCTCGGTGGCGCATCCGCCCCGGCCCTGCGAGGCCCGATCGAGGCAGCCGCCCCGGTGGGTCAGTCTGCCGGCCCGCGCCAGGTGGTGACGTCTGGCGGCACGGTCGGCACCGGAAGCGAGGTGGCGAACCTCGGCGGCTCCTCCGTGCGGGAGGGAATCGTGACGGGCCGCGACGTGGTCGGCTCGCCCACGGGAGCACCCCTCGCGAGCCTCGACACCCGCGTGGGCACGGGCAATCTGCGTGGCGATGGAGGCACGGGCTCCGGCCAGGGCGGCGGAGGCGGCGGCGCCGGCTGCCTCGAGACCGCCGACGCCAGGGCCTACCAGGAAGACGTGCGAACGCGCATGCTGAGCCGCTGGACGCTTCCCGACGGCGTCGAGAGCAACCAGACCGTGCGCATCCGCTTCAAGCTCGATGCCGCGGGCTCCGTTCTCTCGGCCGAGGTGCTCGGCGGTGGCGACGCCCGCCTCAACGCCAGTGCCCTCGATGCGCTGCGCTCGGCCTCTCCCTTCCCGCCGATGGCGGATCGCGTTCGCTGCATGGCGGGCGAGGCGCTCGTCGGCAGCTTCCGGAACGCCCGGGTCGCGAACTAGGCCGAGCGTTGCACCCCCTCTTCCGCACGCTCCTCGCAGCCCTTCTGCTCGTCGCCGCGCCCGTGGCCGCGCAGCAGGGCGGCAAGATCGTTCTCGAGTACGACGACGAGGAGCGGCTCGCGAAGAAGCTCACCGACACCAACGGCGATGGGCGGCCCGACGAGACCGTCTACTACAAGGCGGGCATCCCCCAGCGCGGCGAGAGCGACACGAACCACGACGCGCGCATCGACGTCTGGATGTCCTTCGATGCGCAGGGCAATGCCACGAAGCAGGAGCGCGACGGCAACGGCGACGGCAAGGTCGATCAGTGGATCGAGTTCAGCGGCGGCAAGCCTTCCGTGCAGCGAGACGACCGCGACTTCGACGGCAAGCCCGACACCGTCACCAGCTACCAGAACGGCGAGCCCGTTCGCGAGGAGAGCGATGCCGATGGCGACGGCCGCCCCGACCGCATCGTCACCTACCGCGACGGCAAGCCCGAGAGCGTCGAGGAACTGGGGCCAAAGGGTGGCAAGAGCCGGCTCCACGCCGAGTTCAACGCCGACGGCAGCAAACGCCTCGAGACGCAGGATACGAACGGGGACGGCAGGATCGACGTCACCATCCACTACGAGAGCGGCAAGAAGGTGCGCGTCGAAGAGGATCCCGGCGGCAAGGGGCGGCCCACCGTCGTCACGCACCACGACGGCGACGTGATCCTGAAGCGCGAAGGCGACGTCGACGGCGACGGGCGGATCGACACCGTCTCCACCTACGAGAACGGCCGCGAGAAGCGCCAGGAGCGCGACGAGAACGGCGACGGCCGGCCCGAGTTCGTCGTTCTCGTCGGCCCTGACGGCCAGAAGGCGCGCGAGGAGATCGACGCGAAGAAGTCCGGCCGTCTCGATCTCGTCCGCATCTACGAAGCGGGCCGCAAGGTGCGCGAAGAAGAAGACGGGAACGGAGACGGTCGGCCCGACGTCGTCACCACGTTCGCCGGCGATCAGCCCGTTCGCAGCGAAGCCGACACCAACGGTGACGGCAAGACGGATACGGTCGTCGAGTATCGCGACGGACGGAAGGTCCGGCAGGAGGAGGATCGCAACGGCGACGGCCGGCCCGACGCCGAGTACGCCTTCGACGCGAGCGGAGGCGTCGCCTCGGAGAAGGTGGATGCGAACTTCGACGGCACGTTCGAGACCACGGCCGAGTATCAGGCCGGCAAGGTCGTGAGCCGCACCAGCGACACGGGGGGCGCAAAGGAGCGGGTCGAGGTCTACGGCGAGGGGCGGCTCGTGCGCGTCGAGCTCGACGAGAGCAAGGACGGCCGCATCGACCTGTGGAACTTCTACGATCCCGAGGGCCGGATGGAGAAGCAGGAGCAGGACGCCGACCACGACGGCCGCGTCGACACCTGGGTGACCCTCGACGTCGCGAGCGGAAAGGAGCTTCGCATCCTCCGCGATGCGAACGGCGATGGCAGGGTCGACTCGTGGCGAACCAACGACGCGGGCGGCGCCACCGTGAAGCTCGAGGAGGACAAGAACGCCGACGGCAAGCCCGACCGCAGCGTCGAGTTTGCCGGCGGTCGCGCGGTGCGCTTCACCGAGGACACGAACGCCGACGGCAAGCCCGATCTTCGGGGCGAGCTCGATGCCGACGGCAACACGACGAGGGAAGAGCGTGACACCACCGGACGGGGCGCCTTCGACGTGGTGACGATCTTCGAGAACGGAAAGCCCGTTCGACAGGAGCGTGACACCACCGGCAAGGGCCGCTTCGACTCCGTCACGCTCTTCCAGGAGGGGCGCGAGACCGGCCAGCAGCGCGACACCGACGGCGACGGCAAGCCCGACGCGACCGTCACCTTCGACGCCGCCGGAAAGCCGGCGCGGGAGGAGATCGACACGAACGCCGACGGCAAGCCCGACGCGATCAAGGTCTACGAGGGCGGCACGCTCGTGCGCGAGGAAACCGACAAGGACCGCGACGGCCGCTTCGAGCTCGTCACCGTGTACGCGAACGGGCAGGCCGTGCGCAGCGAGGTCGATACCGACGCTGACGGGCGGGCGGACCTCATCGTCGCGTACGAGGGCGGAACTCCCGTACGTCAGACGGAGGATGCGAACGGGGACG
>CAYOIG010000785.1:0-6061 GCA_964403915.1 uncultured Myxococcaceae bacterium | reverse complement strand
GGGTGATGCGCAACGCACGAGCGCGCGGGCGATCGCCTCGCGCGGAGCCGGGCCGAGATCGGGTGCGCGCAGCCCCTCGTGCAGCGCGCGGCGGATCTCGGCTTCGTCGATCGCCGCGGGCAGCGTGACCAGCGCCGCGGCGATGCGCGATCCGATGCGGGCGAGGGCCGGGCGGATCAGGGTGTCGAGGTCCGGCGCCGCTCCCCCCGCAGGGCCCGCGAGCACGGCCTCCTGAATGGCGCTCCCCGCGTCGATCTGGGCCTGGAACAGGGACAGGACGCACGCATCGGGTGTGGCGGGCCGGCCGGCGGCGGCAGCGGCCTTGCGCACCGCGGCGAGCGCAGCGTCGAGGACGCGCTCCTCCTGCCCGGGGTCGCGCACGGGTCTTCCCGCCGCCCGCTTGGCCTCGGCCACGAAGGGCATGAGCGCGAGGCGTTCGTCGAGCGCGGCGACGAGCGCCGCGAGAGGCGCGGCGGTCGGCACAGGCTCGGTCCCCGGGAGCCAGCGCGCGCGGAGGGAGGCGAGGGTGCCATCGGCCTCCTTCGCGGCCAGCCAGGCGTCGAGCTCGGCCGCCAGCTCGGGCGCATCGGCACGCACGAGCCAGGCCTTTCGATCACGCGTGAATGGCCCGAGAGCCAGAAGGCCCGGCGCCCGCTCCCTCCAGGCCGGCGCCTCGAGCGTGTCGGTCACGGCGCCGCCGGCGCGTCCGGCGAGCAGCTCGCCGAGCACGGCCGCGTTGTCGGGCAGCGCGCGCACGCTGGCCGAGCCGAAGCGGGCGCGGGTCGCGCGCTCGAGATGCCCACCGCCATTGACCGCGAGGACGATGCCGGGGCGGTCGAGATCGTCGAGTCGGAGCCGCACTCCTCCCTCGCGAACGAGCACCACGGCGCCGCTCTCGACCAGGGGCACGCTGAAGCGCCCGACCAGGCTGCGTTCGGGCCGCACCGTGATGCCGCTCATGGCGACATCGAAGTCTCCCGCGGCGAGGCGCCGCTCGAGGTCGGGCCAGGCGAAGCGAACGATCTCGAGCCGGCGTCCGCGATCGGCGGCAAACGCCCTCGCCAGCGCAACGTCGAAGCCATCGAGGGGCGCCGCGCCCTCGGGATCGAAGCTGAACGGGGCGTAGTCGCCACTGGTGCCCACGCGCAGCATGGCAGGGGGGGCCGCCCGGCCGCTCGTGGCCAGGAGCAGCGCCAGCATTGCGGCCGCAGCGATCGCCAGAGCCTCCCGCCGACCTCCGGTTGCCCCGAGGTGCGTCATTTCCTACCTTCCAAGGCTCCGCGGGGCGAGGATCTCTGCCGCCTCTGCCTTTCCTCCGCCGGTTCGAGGTTTCCCGTCATGCTCTCCCTCGACGAAATCGATGCGGGCACCCGCGTCACGCACAAGAACACCGGTCTCCGTTACTCGGTGGTGGAGCTCGGTGACACCGAGGTGTTGCTCGCTCCGGAGTCCTCCGATCTCACGGACCTCGTGGTTCCGATCACGCTCTTCCGCGAGGAGTTCATCGCGAGCGATCGCTACAGCGTCGGGCGCGGTCGCAGCGCGCGCCGCCCCGGCGCGGCCCCGAGTGGCCCGCCGCGCGTTGCAACCGGGCCCAAGTCGCGGGGGCGCATCAAGAAGATGGTGCGCGAGCGCGGCTTCGGCTTCATCCGCGGCGAGGACGGGAAAGAAGTCTTCTTCCATCGCTCCGGTCTCAACGGCGGCGAGTACGACACGCTGAACGAGGGCGACATCGTCGAGTACGTCGTGCAGGAAGGCCCGCGCGGCCCGCGCGCCGAAGGGGTTCGCGGCGCTCCCGCCGACTCCGCACAGCCCGCTCAGGGATAGTAGACGTAGATCGCGTCAGCGACGCAGGCGGGCTTGGCCTGCCCTTCCACTTCGAAGGAGAGGCCGAACGTCGCGCGCGCGCCACCTCCCGGCAGCTCGCGCACGTCCTTGACCTCGGCCGCCATGCGCAGGCGTGCGCCTGCGGGCACCGGGGACGGCAGCCGCATCTTGTCGACGCCGTAGTTGACGCCCATACGCACGCCCTCGACGCGCACCACCTGCGGCATCAGCGCCGGCGCCAGCGCCAGCGTGAGATAGCCATGCGCGATCGTGCCCTTGAAGGGAGACTCTCGCTTCGCGCGCTCGACGTCGCAGTGGATCCACTGGTGATCGCCGGTCGCATCGGCGAAGCGATCGATCTGCTCCTGCGTGACGGTGACCCAGTCGGAGACGCCGAGGCGCTTGCCGACGAGAGGCTTGAGCCCGTGGATCCCGGGCACGATGGTGGGGCTGGACATTCGATCTCCCGCCGCTTCCTGCGCCAGCGCGGCGTTTCCGTCTCGCGAGATTAGGGCGCCTCGGCGCGCCTGCGAAGGCCTTCGAGCGAGCGCTCGAGGCCGCGGCGGAGCACGCGCGCGAGCAGCCAGCCCGTACCCGGCACGAGGGGCCGGAAGCGGACCCTCCACGCGACGCGGGTTCCGCCTGCGCCCGGCTCGAGCACGATCTCTCCCGTGTGGTCTCGCAGCGGCGCCCCCTCGACCAGCGTGTAGCCGAGCCGGACGCCGGGCTCGAAGGCCGTGATGCGCTCGTCGACGACCATGCCGAAGGCCCGGACGGTGCGGACCGCGCCCACGCCGTCGGGCTCCGGTGCACCCGGCCGGCGGCGGATCACCTCCCGCACGGGCGCCCACTTCTTCATCCCCTCGTGGTCGGCGAGCAGGGGCCAGATTCGCTCCGGCGGCGCAGCGATGGTGCGGCTGACTTCGATCTCGGGCACGAGTTCTCCCTGGCGTCCGGCAAGCCCGCTAGCGCGGGAAGGCCTCGACGACGCCGCCGTCCACGGGCAGCGTCGCCCCTGTGGTGGGCGTCCGGTTCGTGGCGAAGAAGAGAACGGCCTGGCCCACGTGCCGTGCTGTCACCCGCGCATGGAGCAGGTTCCGGTGGCGGTAGAACTCGGGCAGCTCCGCGGTCTCGAGCCCGCGCGAGCGGGCACGCTCGGGGCCGATCTGCTCCCACAGACCCGAGCGCGTCTCCCCCTCGGCGAAGATGGCATCGGCGTTGATCAGATTGACGCGCACGCCCAGCGGCGCGAGCTCGATGGCGGCGACCTTGCCGAGCTGGTGGGCGGCGGCCTTGCTCGCGCTGTAGGCGCCGAAGTCCTTGCCCGGCGCGAACACGTTCTTCGATGCGTTCACGACGATGTGGCCGCCCGTGCCCTGCAGGCGGAAGACTCGCGCCGCCTCGCGGATGGCGAGCAGCACGCCGAGGTAGTTGACGTCCGAGACGCGTCGCGCCTCCGACGCGCTGAGCTCGGCCACGGGGCGCACCAGCGCGATGCCCGCATTCGGCACCACCACGTCCACGCCGCCGTAGCGCGTGCAGGCGGCATCGAAGGCGCCGCGTGTGGAGGTTTCGTCCGTCACGTCCATGGCGACGCCGAAGGCCGCCCCCGCGCCGTGTCGCTTCTCGACGTCCGCTGCCGCGGCGGCTGCGCGTGAGCCGTCGAGATCGGCGACCACCACCTGAGCGCCGGCCTGCGCGCAGACGTCGGCGATGCCGACGCCGATGGCGCCGGCGCCGCCCGTCACCAGCACGATCTGGCCTTCGAGCGGCCGCGCAGGCGCCTTGCCGAGCTTGGCCTGCTCGAGGCTCCAGTATTCCATGTCGAAGAGGTCCGCCGGTGAGAGCGCCTCGTAGCGCCCGAATGCGGCAGCGAGCGCCTTGGTGCGGAGCGTGTGCTCCGTGAGGTCGCCTGCGATGGCCGCGTCCTTCGCCGTTCGGCCGAAGCAGAAGGCACCCGCGCCCGGGAGCAGCACGACGCGCGGCGCGGCGTCGAGGCGCGTGCGTGTGACGCCCTTCGTGCGGACGTTCTCGTCGAAGTAGGCGTCGTAGGCCCGCCGATAGCCGGCCACCGCCTCGGTGAGCTGCGCGTGCAGGGCGGCCTCGTCGTCCCAGCGCGGGCTCGCGACGAAGAGAGGCTCGGCCTTGGTGCGGATCACGTGGTCGGGTGTGAGGGGCCCGCTGGCCGCGAGGGTGAGCGCCTCTTCGCTGTCGCAGAAGGCGCGCACCGCGTCGCCGCCGCGCCAGTCGCAGACGAGACGCCGGTAGGGGGCGTCTTGCTCACCGGTGGGCTCGGCGAGGCAGCCGCGCAGGATCGGCGCGGCCAGCGCCGCGAGCGCTTGGGGCTGCGAAGGCGTGCGAAAGCGGGGCGTCAGCGGCGCGCGGCCGCTGGTCACGCGCGCGAGATGGCGTTCGCAGGCATCCACGAGCGTGATGTGCCGCTCGTAGCTCTCTTGCGCGTTGTCTCCGAAGCTGAAGATCCCGTGCTTGAGCAGCACGACGCCCACCACGCGGGGATCCTTCTCGTAGACCTCCGCCACGGCCTTCGCCAGCGGGAAGCCCGGCATGATGTACGGCAGCACCGCGACGCGATCGCCGAGCGCGTCGCGCACTCGCGCAGCGCCGTCGGGCTGGTTGGTGAGGGCAAGGACCGCATCGGCGTGGCTGTGGTCCACGTAGCGATGCGGCAGGAAGGCGTGGAGCAGGGCTTCGACCGAGGGGTTCGGTGCGCTCGCGTCGAACAGGTGCGTCCGGAGCTGGTTCACCATCTCCTCGTCGCTGAGCGAACCGAGCTCGCGCAGGCGACGCAGGTAGGCGAGATCGACGGCGGGCAGATCGCGCGGCTCGACGCGTTCGAGGCTCGAGCCGGAGCCCTTGACGAAGAGCGCCTCCACGCGGTCTCCGAGCAGCGTGGTGACGGTCTCCTTCACGGACGTGTTGCCGCCGCCGTGGAGAACGAGGTCCGGATCCTGGCCGATCAGCCGCGAGCTGTAGACGCGGAGCGCGACGGCCTCGCCGCAGGCGGGCCCCCAGCGCTCGACCGCGGCGCGGGCATGATCGTCGTTCCAGAGGCTGCGCATGGCGCGCGGAGGCTAGCATCGCGGTGGCCTTGCGGCGCACGGACGCCGGGCGAGCCATCCTGTCCGTCCCGTGAATGTTCGTCTCGTGAAGGAGCCTTCGGCGAGCGTCCGGACGGCGCCTCCCGCCATCCGCCTTGCGCTTCGCTACGACCCGCGTCCCGCACCGGGATCCTGCGGTGTGGCCACCCTCTACGACGAGTTGCTCGCCCACGCGGCCGCCGCCGAGGCGCGTGGTGTGGACCTGGTCTGGATCTCCGAGCGCCCCTTCGTTCCGGGTGCGCGGATCCCCGCCGCACTGCCGCTGTGCGCGGCGCTGGCGGTGCGCACGACGCGCGTGCGGATTGGCGCGGGCCCCCTTGCGCTTCCCCTCTACCATCCCCTTCGCGTCGCCGAAGACATCGCGACGCTCGACGGTCTCTCGGGCGGACGCATCGAACTCGCGCTCGGTCTCGGCGGTGCGGGCGAGGCCTTCGCCGGCTTTGGCGTCGAGCGCCGCGGGCGCGGCGACCGGCTCGAGGAGGGCATGGCGCTGCTGCGCGCTGCCTGGAGCGGAGAGCCGATTCGCTTCGCGGGTAGACATCATTCGGTGTCGGATGTGAGCGTCTCACCGCGCCCGCTGCAGCGGCCTGGCCCTCCCGTGTGGGTGGGCGCGGCGGCGGGCGCGGCGGTGCGCCGCGCCGCGCGCCTCGGTGCCGGGCTGCTGGCGACCGAAGCCGCGGCCATCGATCTCTACCTGGAGGAGCGGCGGCTGCTCGGTGCGCAGAGCCCGGCGCGGGTCGCTCTCGAGCGCGAGGCAGCCGCCGTGCTCTGCGCCCCGGGCCGCACTGCGCTCGACCGCCTGCTCGCGAAGTCGGCCGGCCTCGAGGGCTTCGATCTCGTGATCGCCGCGGAGCCCGCAGAGGGCGCCGGCTGGCTGGAGCCCTCCGTGCTGGAGGCCCTGGTGGACCTGTGCAGCACGCTCGCCGAGGGCGCTCCGGCCTGAGCCTGCCGCGCGGAGAAGGACCGAGCCGGGAGGCACGGGGGCGCGCTCGGGCGAGAGAGCCGCATCCCTCCGGGGGCGCTGGCCCTGGCGCTGCTGGAGGAGGGCCTTATCCTCCGCGCCCGTCCGGCCGGCTTTCTGAGCGCCCCCCGTGAGAGGATCCCGACTTCGTGCT
>CAYOIG010000784.1:0-1810 GCA_964403915.1 uncultured Myxococcaceae bacterium | reverse complement strand
AGGAGCTTCACCCGGCGCCCGCGCTCGTCGGCGCGACGCCGGCCGAGCGGGCCAACACGCGCATGTGGACGCGTCGCGTCGAGCTCTGGATCACCGAGCCCCTCACGGCGGGCTTCCGCTTCGGCGAAGGGCTCGCGATGTTCAGGGGTCGCATGCGCACCATTCCGCAGGCGGCGGACGACCTGAAGGCCACGGCGCGGGAGGGGATCGAGAAGCTCGACGGTCTCATCGCCGGCCGCGACTTCGTGGCCGGCAGCCGCCTCACGCTCGCCGACATCGTGCTCTACGCGTTTCTCGACTTCGCGACGGGCGTCGGCCAGCCTCTCGACCCGAAGAACCGGAACCTCACCGCCTGGTTCGCCCGCATGTCGGCGCGGCCGAGCGCCGAGGCCTCGCTGCACCCGATCGCGAAGGCCGGGAAGATGCGCGCGTAGAGCGCCGAGAGCGCGTAGCGGAAAAGTGGGCCGGCAGGGGCCGATCCGTGGTAGGGTCGGCACGGCGGCAGGAGCGGCGGAGGGTTCTTCGCCGCGGGTGCTGCGCTGGGAAGTGGGTATCGGAGGACTCCGATGCGCCCTTCCATCTCCCGCCCCGCTCGTGCCACGACTTCGCTCGCCCTCCTCTTCGCGCTTCTCCTGCCTCCTGCCGCCGGGGCCTTCTCGATCATCGGCGACCGCTCGGCCAACGGCGGCCTCCTCACGCTCCACGCGAGCTACGGCTTCGAGAATGCCGGAGGCCTCGTTTCGAGCGTGAACGAGGTCGACTACTTCGCCCTCGTTCCCGGCGTCGGCGGACCTCCGGACGGCGCCCCCGTGACGCTCGCGCCCGGCACCCTCCTGGCGCACCCGGACGCCACCAGCGTCGCGAAGGACCAGGCCAGGGTGAGCCCGCGCCTCACCTTCGAGTACGGGACTCCCTGGGGTGCGGTGCCGGCCGACCAGATCTCGCTCGACGTCACCGGGATCGTGAGCGCAGAGGACGCCTCGATCTTCGACCCGATCTCGGCGTCGATGGTCGCTGCCGACGCGCTGGTGAAGGTCGCTGCGAGGCTCCAGTTCTTCGTCGACACGATTCTGGAGCCGGCCGGTACCGTGGTGGGCGCGGTGAATCTGCCGGCGCTGCGAGCCCTCACGCCCTTCGAGATCTTGCTCGAGGCGAGCCTGGTCGAAGACGAAGGCCCGGTCGTCGCGCTCGTGAGCGCCGGCGAGGCCGGCGAAACGGCCAGCGTCCGGGCGGGGCATTCCTACAGGCTCGACGTCACCTACGCGGCGCGCGCCCCCTTCGGCACCGACCCGCCGTTCTCACTCGGAGTTCTCCTTCCAATGACGCCGATCGTGCCCGAGCCCGCTGCGCTCACGCTGCTGGGGAGCGGCCTCGTGACCCTCGCCGCTGCGCGCCGGCAGCGCCAGACGCGGACGGCTGCTGGCGCTTCGCCGTAGTCGCGGTGCGATCTCACAGCGCGACGTCTCCCGAGCCGTAGCGCGCGAGCGGCGCTGCGCCCGTGCGAACGCCGAGCTCGAAGACGAGATGCCCCGGCGCCTCGCCGCAGATGCGCAGTCGCCGCAGGTGCAGGCAGCGCTGGTGGTGGAAGGCGCAGAGGGTGATGCGGTTCTCGGGTGCGTCGGAGCCCTGCGCACTGCGAAAGACGATGTGGTGGTCCTGGAGGCTGCACCGCGACGAGCAGCCGGGAACCGCGCAGCGGTAGCCGTCGCGCTCGATCACCGGGTCGGGCGGGCGCGCCGACGGGTCGCGAAGGGTCCAGGTCGCGATGGCGTGGTCGAGGAGCGACTCGAAGACCTCGCCTTCGCTCGCG
>CAYOIG010000783.1:0-3455 GCA_964403915.1 uncultured Myxococcaceae bacterium | reverse complement strand
CGTCTGGTCGGCGTCGAGCGCGACGAGCGCGAGATCGTGACGGCCGTGCGGCGCGGGCTTCCGGTCGTTCAGGCCGATCTTGCCGAGGGCCTCGCCTGCTTCCAGGACGGCGAGTTCGACGTCGTCGTGCTGTCGCAGACTCTCCAGGCCGTGCGCGACGTCGACGGCATCGTTGCCGAGATGCTGCGCGTGGGTCGCCGCTGCGTCGTGAGCTTCCCGAACGTGGGGCACCAGGCGCACCGAAGGCGGCTTGCAGAGGAGGGTCGCGCGCCGGTGCCGTCCTTCTTCGGGGCGCACCGCTGGTACGACACGCCCGACGTCCGTGCCGTCTCGATCGCAGACTTCGAGGACTACTGCGCGGAGCGCGGCATCCGGGTGCTGCGGCGCCTGGCCCTCGACTCGGCGGCCGGCAAGCGCGTCACGAAGGATCCGAACCGCAACGCCGACGTCGCCGTCTTCGTGATCGCGCGCTGAAGCGCGCGGACGGCCGCGCCCGGACATCTCGAGCGGCGCGGCGCCTCTCTTCGGTCGAGCGCTTCCCTTCCTGCGCACGTCTCGCCACCGGCAACGATGCGTGACACGTGTGCAGCGGCGACTGCAAGACGGCGAAGCGCCAGTGTCGCCGGTGGGCGCCGCACGGAGCGCCCGCGGCTGGCACCCCCCTTGCAATTCCTCGGCGCGTCCTGGGAGTTGGATAGGTGGCTTCTGACGAATTCATCGGTCCTACGCGCCGGCAAGTGCCGCTGCGACGGGTCGCTGACGCGGAGGAAGCGCACTCATGTTCGGTATTACCCCGCTCCATTCGAACAAGTGGATTGCAACGCTCGGCCTCGGCGCCGGGCTCGCTCTGGCCCCGATGGGCGCCGGCGCCGTCACCATCAACTCGGCGGATCTTCCGTCGGGGACGAGCTTCGTCGATCTCGGATTCGCCACCGTGACCGCCTCACCCGGCGAGTTCACGCACAAGAGCGTGGCAGGCTACGACGTGGCCGGCGTGCTCGGCGGCTACGAGTTCGGCGAGATCGATCTCGACGATGAGTCCATCGTGATCAGCTACGACGTCGCCCAGACCGTGAGCTCCCTCGACCTCGGCCTCTTGTTCGCGGCGCTCGAGGAAGACGACCTCTACAACGAGCAGGCGCTGGTGACCGCGACGCTCGCCGGCGGTGGCACCGTCTCCTACACGCTGTCGGTGATCGACGGGCTGACCGCCTCCTGGAGCGGCCCCGGCACGGTGGCGAACGTCTCGCCGGCCACCTACGGCAACGCCGCCGTCTGGTCGCTGTCCGACCCCTTCGGTGGCGCTGCGGTCACCGAAGTGCGCCTCGAGGCGATTGGCCCGGCGCTTCCGGAGAGCTACCGCAACAACGACTACGGCCTCGTGTCCATCACGAGCACGCCGATTCCGGAGCCCGGCACGCTGAGCCTGCTGGGCGCCGGCCTCGCGGGTCTCGCCGTTGCGGGTCGCAAGCGGAGCTGACCCTCCGTCTCGTCTCGGATCCCTTGCACGCCCCGGTCGCTCACGCGGCCGGGGCGTCGCATTTCTGGCGCCGCGAGCACCCGCTACTCGCGTTCGAGCACGCCGAGGATCTGGTCCCGGTAGACCGAAAGATCCGCAGCGAGGGTGCGATCGCCGAAGATCGCCGCAGCCTGGCTCTGTGCCGAGACGCCGAGCAGGATGCCTGCGAGCTCGAAGCCGCTGCCGCTGCTCGCGAAGACGGGGCCGCCCGAGTCTCCGACTCCGGCCTGCGCCTCGCGCGCCGTCGGCAGGCCCTTGCGGAAGACGGTGCTGAAGACCCGGGTCCGGGCGCCGCCCGGGCCGGGAAGAATCGCATCGCGGGCGTTCACCTGATTGGTGCCCCACTGCAGGCCGTTCGTTCGTCCCTCGGGCGTCTTGCGCCAGAAAAAGCCGCAGCGCGCGCCGGGAGCACTCTCGGGCGCCGCATGGCCCGATGCATCCCAGCAGGTGCGCGCCGTCTCCTGGAGGGGACCGTTCCCGGCAAGGATCAGGTACGTGCCGACGGGAGGGGTTCGGGTCGCGATCTCGAGCACGGGAAGATCCGGGTCGCCATCGATCCGCACCAGGGCGAGATCGGCCTTGCCGTCTTTGCCCGTGAGCGGGACGGCGGTCTCGGGCCGTAGCGGGTAGCGCTGATCTCCCAGCAGGACCTCGGTCTTCTTCTGGTTGCGCGCAGTGGTGAGCACGTGCCCCGCCGTGAGCAGCCAGCCCTTGCCGAGGTAGACGCCCGAGAGGCCAGCGACGATCGCAACGCGCGCGATGCCGGGGTCCGGCGTCGGGGGCTTCGAATCCCCCGCGCCGGCGGCGACGATCACGGCGCCGGCGCCGGGCGGAGCGAGCAGGGTCTGCGCGGCGAGACAGAGCGCCCAGCGCCGGAGCCTGCCGGCGAAGAGGCGCGGGCGCGGTGCGGATCGCGTCACGCCCCCGAAGATGGCATCGCCGCCCGCGCTACGCCTGCGCGGCGAGCGCGCGCACGGCCGGCGAGCGCGCGAGGTACGCCTGCGCGAGGTGATGGTCGTCCGACTGCGAGGGGTGGAAGCCCGGGCGCAGGTAACGCACGAACGCACGCGCCATCCAGCCGAAGGGTGTCTTGCCTTCCCGCAGCGCGCGCCAGTGGTCGGCCAGCGCCGCACGAAGCGTCGTCTCCGGGTCCTGCCGCACGAAGACGATGCCGAGGACGGTCCAGGCCACGAGGATGCCGAGGGTTGCGAGGATGAGGCCGAGAATGCGGCGCGCATAGCCCGGCGCGAGCGCCTCGCGCAGGTCGAAGGCCACGCATTTGTGCTCGATCTCCTCCGATGCGTGCCAGAGGAAGAGATCGGCCAGCGCTGGATGGGCGCCGTCGAAGAGATGGCGCTCGAAGGCGAAGGCGCCGAGCGCGGCCGTGTAGTGCTCGATGCCCGAGATCACGGCGAGCTGCATTTCGAAGGAGAGCCGCCGCTCGTGGCGAGCGATGTCGCGCTCCAGCACGGCCTCCATCCGGTCCACCCGGAAGCCCTGTGCCCGCAGCGTCTCGAAGAAGCCCTCGTGGGAGCGGGCGTGGATCGCTTCCTGGGCGAGAAAGCCGCGCGTCGCGGCCGCGAGCGCCGGGTCGGTGATCCGCGGCAGCGACCGCTTCGTGAGGCGCACGAACCACTTCTCGCCCGGCGGGAAGAGCACGTGGAGCGCATTTGCCTGGTGGGTCATGCTGGGACGGCCCGCGAGCCAGTGGAGAGGCACGCCATCGAAGCAGAAGCGGACGTGGCGCGGCAGGAGAGGGGAAGGCTCCGCCGCGCTCACGACGCGCCTCGCTTTCGCGGCTCCGGATGGAGCTTCGCGATGCGCTCACGGAGCGGGCGCGTCCGCTCCATCAAATAGGCGCGCAGCCCGCGCGAGATGGTTTCGGAGTCGGCGCTTCCGGCCATCTGGTTGCGGAGCTGCGCGCGCAGCGTCTCGA
>CAYOIG010000782.1:0-5234 GCA_964403915.1 uncultured Myxococcaceae bacterium | reverse complement strand
CGGCGCCTCGAAGAAGCCCTCGTGCCCGCGGCCGCGCAGCTCGCCGCGGAAGCGTTCGAGGCGACGCGCGAAGCGAAGCGCCTCGGCGCCGCCGAGCCGCGTGCGGTGGCCCGGCAGCAGCTCGAGCTCCGTCGCGAGCTCGCGCAGGAGGCGCGCCTCGGCTGCCTCGTCGCGCAGCGGCAGCGCGCCGCCGAGGTGCACCAGGCGGCCGCCGTCTACGCGCGCCAGCGGCGGCTGGCCGTAGACGAGCGTCGCGAGCACGACGAGATCGTCGCCCTCGCGCTGCACGTCGAGCAGGATTCGCGGCGGCTCCGTGGCCCGTCGCGGCAGGCGCTGGGTGCGAATCTGCACCGGGATCCGCCGCTCGAGGGCCGGCAGCACTTCGGCCACGAGGCGCGGGACGTCGTCGATGCCGAAGTGCACGCCGCGCGGAAGGTCTTCGCGCTCGCGGCCCGTGAGCCCGCTCTCGCCCGCGGCGCGCAGCTCGCCGCCCAGCAGCACGGCGCCATTCGAGAAGCTCTCGGTGACGCGCGGATCGCGAATCACCGAGAGCCGGAATCCGTCGCCCTGCTCCTCCAGCACGCCCAGCGGGAGCGCACGCTCGGTGCTCGCGCGCACGGGCGCGCCACCCAGGCGCAGATCCTCCGCGGCGGCCAGCGCCGCGAGCACGCGCGCCATGGCCGGCGTCTCGATCACGCCGCGCAGCCGGGAGCCGAGGGCGCGCTCGATCTCTACGTCGGCATCGGTCGCCAGGAAGGTCGGCCCGTCCACGCGCCCCGTGGCCACCGCCGCGAGTGTCGTTGTGAGCGGCGTTTCCTTTTCTCCCTGCACCACCACGCGCTCGAGCGCGAGGGCGCCAGCCTCCCGCGCGAGCCGGTAGCCGATGCGGCCCGGCGCGCCGCGCGCCACCGGAAGCGCAGCCCCGCTCTCTCTCGCGCGTTTCAGCGCGATCACCGCCGCGGCCACGTGGACGCAGGGATCCTCGGCGCTCGCACAGTCGCAGGCCCACTCGGCATCGGCCGGGTAGAGCGTCACCACCGGGGCCACCAGCCCGCCCCGTGTCGACACGCGGAGCACCACCTCCCGGCCCGTGTCGGCCTCGCCCGCGACCGCGCCCGCGCGAACGAGCTCGACGCCGCTCGACCACGTCGCGCGCGAGCACGCCGCGCGCACCGCGTCGAACACCTCTTGCACCTGCCCCGGATCCGCCACGCCGCCGAAGGTACCCGCGCGGCGCGCCCGTGCGAGGCCGCCGCGCCGACGCGGAGCCGCTGGCGCCGGCTGCTTCCTGGCGGCCGGCGCGCCTTGCTTCCGCTCGCCCATCCGTGCTTGACTCCCGCCATCGTGGCCCGCACGGCGGGCGCGGGCCCGAGCTCCCGCGCGCCCCTCCCGGGCCCTGGGAGGGAACGTCATGGCTTCGGTCGCACTCGTCGCGAGCCTCGC
This sequence comes from uncultured Myxococcaceae bacterium, assembly GCA_964403915.1. Lineage (GTDB taxonomy): Bacteria > Myxococcota_A > UBA9160 > UBA9160 > UBA9160 > MYXO. Next base: position 3,791 of record CAYOIG010000782.1, on the reverse strand, counting down.
GCTGATCGTCTACATGGGAATCGTGATGAGCGTCGGGCGCGCACGCCTGCGCTACCAGGTGGAGGCGCCGGCCGTCACCGGGAATCCGATCTTCGAACGGCATTTTCGCGTGCAGCAGAACACGGTCGAGCAGCTCGTGATCTTCTTCCCGGCGCTCTTCCTGTTCGCGCAGCTCGTGAGCGAGGGGCTCGCCGCCATCCTCGGTCTCGTCTTCGTGGCGGGCCGCGTGATCTATGCCATCGGCTACGTGAAGGACCCCGCGCGCCGCGGCCCGGGCTTCTTGATCTCCAGCCTCGCGAACGCGACGCTCGTGCTCGGCGCGCTCGTCGGCAGCGTGCGCGCGCTGCTGGCGGGATAGTCACTCGAGGGGATAGCGCCGGAAGGCCGCCCAGCCGGCGAGGCCGAGCAGGCCGGCCGCCGGACCGCAGAGCAGGATGCCGAGCGGGCGGTCGGCGGTGTTGCCGAAGAGCGTGAAGAGCTGCGTGGCGATCAGCGGCCCGATGCCGAAGGAGACCTTCGTCATCAGGCCCTGCATGCCGAAATACATGGCCTCGCGGCGCAGTCCCGTGCGCTGCTCGTCAAAGTCGATGACGTCGGATATGAGGACGCGCGAGAGCACGAGCATGGTTCCGACCGGGATGCCGATGCTCGCGAGCAGCACCAGGTATGTGGCCGTCGGCCAGGGCGAGATCGCCACCACGGGCATCGCGGCGAACTGGCAGGACATCACGAGCAGCGCGAGGCCGTAGAGGCGCTTCTTGCCGTGGCCGTCCACCAGCCGGCGCAGGAAGGGCAGCACCAGCGCCGCCACCAGATACACGAGCGCCGTGCCGAGCGACGCCACGGCCTCCGTTGCGTGCAGGATCGAACGCCCGATGTAGGGCACGCTCGTCACCACCACGTTGGTGCCGATGAGGAAGACGCTGAGCGGCACGACGAGGGGCAGGAAGGCCGGGTTGCGCACCGACTCCACCACCGCATTCCGGAAGGAGAGGTGGCCTCCCTCGGGCACCTCGCTGGGACGCTCCCGGACGGCGCTCATGGACACGCTGACGAAGAAGAGGATGAGGCCGCCGCAGGCGAGCGCCTGCGGCTCGAAGCCGTTGCGGAAGTGCATGCCGAGGAGATCGACGCCGTCGTGCCAGGCGGCGACCAGCGTGCCGAGGCTGAGATTGCCGAGGATGATGACGAGGACGGAGAACGCCGTCATGAGCGCTGCGATTCGCGTTCGTGTGTCGGTCGTGCGCGCGATCTCGGGGAGCAGCGCGAGATAGGGCGCGCCGACCATCGTGAAGGCGCACCAGAAGAGCGTGCTCAGGCTCACGAGGTAGAGGGATGTCTCGAAGGGATGCCCGGGGCCGAAGGGCGGGAAGAAGAGGCCGACCAGCGCGAACACCATGACCGGCGCGCCCGCGGCGATGAAGGGACGCCGTCTCCCGAAGCGCGTTCGGGCACGATCGGAGAGGAAGCCCACCACCGGTTCTGCGAATCCGTCCACGACGCGGCCGACGAGCAGCAGCGCTCCCACCGTCGCCGCCGGCAGCAGCGCGACGGCGCCAGGCGCATCGGCCGGGGGCGCGTAGAGATAGGGCAGCCAGGAGAGCAGGGGGCCGGCGACGTCGAGGGCGATGTTGCCCGAGGCGTAGGCGACGGCGCGCGCCGGCGTGATCTCCTCGGCGGGCTGCGTCCCGGGAGCGTCCTGCCCCCCGGCCACGGCGCTGCGGCTGTCGCTCTCCGGAATCAATGCCCCGGCGCGAGTGTCGCGCGCTTCTCCCGGATCGTCGCGAGCAGCGCCTTCTGGGGCTTCACGAACTTGTCGACGCCTTCGCGCATCAGCACCTCTTCCAGCTTCGCGGGGTCGACCTTCTGCTCGATCTCGCGCACGATGGCCTCGGCCGGCATCTGATCGACGCGCCTCGCGTAGCGCTTGCCGAGGGCCTCGACGGCGTCGTTGGTGGCGGGCGGATTGGTCTGGATGTCGCTCCCGGCCAGCGCCTCGACGTACTTGTCCGCCGGATCCTCCTTCTTCTTGGTGCCGGTGCTGGCGAAGATGATCTCCTGCTGGAGCGAGAGGCCCTTGTCCTTCCAGAAGGCCTGGTTCTCGCGCCAGAGCTTCTTGACGTTGACGATGCCGACCTGGCCCTGCGCCTGCGGGCCGAGATCCTTGCAGTGCTCCTCGGTGTAGACGTCGACGCGCGAGACGAAGATGCTGTAGACGCTCTTGAAGCGCCCGAGATCGGGCCGCCGCTGCGCACCGCGCCAGACGGCCTCGCGGGCGATTCGGTACTGGCGCTCGGTGAAGATGAGGGTGACGTTGAGCGTCACGCCTGCGGCGGCGAGCGCTTCGAGGGCGCCGAGGCCGGCCGGGGTTGCCGGCACCTTGATCATGCGATTCGCGTGGCCAGCCGCCCACTTCTTGCCGAGCTCGACGTAGCGGGCGACGCGTGCGGCCTGCGGGGGCCCGGTCTCGGGATCCTCGAGCAGCGGATCGAGCTCGAAGCTCACGTAGCCGTCATTGCCCCGGGTGTCGTCCCATACCGGGAGGAAGACCGTCTGCGCCTCCTTCACGAGCTCGTCCGCCATCTCCCAGCAGATCGCCGAATCGTCGAGGCCGTGCTTGATGCGGTCGGCGAGGTCGGCATCGAAGCGGCCCGTGCGGATGAGATCCGAGATGATGATCGGATTCGAGGTCGCACCCGTGGCGCCGAGGGCGCGGTTCTTGCGAACCAGCTCCGGGTCGATGGAGTCGAGCCAGAGCTTGGTGCCGCAGTCGATCAGCGAGGCCAGCGCGGAAGACATGGATTCCCCCTCTCGCCGGGAGCGTATCGCGCGTGCTCGGGCCTGTCCGGCGAGAGGGCCGGCTACAGCAGGCAGTCGGCCAGCAGCCGCAGCACGGCGGGATCGCGGGTGCCCGCGATCAGCGTCGTCACCGGGCTCTTCTTCCACGCCTCGAGCCGCTCGCGGATGCGGGCGGCCGGGCCGCAGAGCGAGATCTCGTCGCAGAGCGCGTCCGGCACCGCCGCCATCGCCCCGGCGCGCTTGCCCGCGAGGAAGAGGTCCTGCACCCGCAGCGCCTCCTCCTCGAATCCCATGCGTTTGATGAGGTTCAGGTGGAAGTTCTGGTCGCGCGCGCCCATGCCGCCGATGTAGAACGAGAGCGCCATTCGCACCGGCGCGAGCGCTGCCTTCACGTCGTCGGCGAGGTTCACCGTCACGGTGCAGGCGATGTCGAAGTCGGGCTTCTTGTTGCGGAGCGAGTCCGCGTAGAGATCGTGGCGGTAGGGTGAGTAGAAGATCGGCAGCCAGCCGTCGGCGATCTCGGCCGCGAGGGCCACGTTCTTCGGCCCCTCGGCGCCCATGTAGATCGGAATGTGGGCCCGCCGGGGGTGGACGATGAGCTTGAGCGGCTTGCCGAGGCCGGTGCCGCCGGGATAGGGCAAGGGGTAGTGCTTGCCCGCGTTCGTGAGCGGCTCCTCGCGCGCGAGCGCCTTGCGCACGATCGAGACGTATTCGCGCGTGCGGGCCAGCGGCTGAGGGAACGGCTGGCCGTACCAGCCCTCGACCACCTGCGGCCCCGAGACACCGATGCCGAGCAGGAGGCGCCCGTTCGAGAGGTGATCGATGGTGGCGGCCGTCATGGCGACACAGGCGGGTGTTCGTGCCGAGATCTGCATCACGGCCGTGCCCAGCTTGATGCGCGTGGTGCGGGCGCCCATCCAGCACAGGGGCGAGAACACGTCCGAGCCGTAGGCCTCGGCCGCCCAGACCGAATCGAAGCCGAGGCGCTCGGC
>CAYOIG010000781.1:0-3014 GCA_964403915.1 uncultured Myxococcaceae bacterium | reverse complement strand
TCACCGGGCCGGCCGCCCGTCGGATGGGGCACGCGTTGCGTGACGTCTCCGACGCGATCCTGGTCGGCGCCGGCACCGTGCGGGCCGACGACCCTCGGCTCACGTGCCGGCTGCCCGGCGGTCACGATCCCGTCCGGGTGGTGGTCGCCGGCGAGCGTCTCGATCTGCCACCGCGCGCCCACGTGCTCGCAACGGGCGGCCCACCCACCTGGATCGTCGCACCACGGACGGCACCCGCCGCACGGGTCGAGCGGCTGCGGCGCCGCGGCATCGAGGTGCTCCTCCTGCCCGCACGACGCGGGCGCTGGACATCGCCGAGATCGTCGCCGAGGCCTTGGAGGAGCCGTCGTGAGCAGCGCCGCCGAGGCTGCCCTCCAGCGCCTTCTCGACCTCGAGGCCATACGCGACCTCGCCCGCTGCTATGCGCACTGCATCTGGCGCAAGGACGCCGACGGGGCCTCGGGCCTCTTTGCCGAGGACGCCGTCATGGATACCGGCGACCGGCCCGCCCTCGTCGGCCGGATTGCGATTCGCGATGCGTACCGCGCGATCCTGCCGGGTGCGGAGTTCCTGCCCTTCGTCCATGACCACCTGATCGAGCTCGACGGCGAGCGTGCGACCGGATGCTGCCATCTCGATCTGCGCGCCGTGCAGAATGGCGAGCGGCTCGTCGGCGCCGGTGTCTACGACGACCGCTACGTGCGTCAGGGAGGCGTCTGGCGCTTCGCCTCACGCCGGCTCACGATGCACTTCCTCGAACCGCTCGGAAGGGGCGAGGCCACGGCAACACGCGAGAGAAGCTGACGGCGCTCTCGCCTATCATGGAACTGCTGGAGGCAAGATCATGGCTCGACTCAAGACGGGAACTCGGCTGCGGAGCGTCGTCTGCAACACGCAGGTAATGGTGGTGGCCGCTCCGGATGCGGACGTCGACGTGACGTGCGGAGGACATCCGCTGATCGACGCAGCGGGCGCTGCGCCCGAGGGGCTCGTGCTCTCGCCCGACGCCGCGAAGGGCACGACCCTCGGCAAGCGCTACGTGGGCGCCGAGGGGAAGCTCGAGCTGCTCTGCATCAAGGCGGGCCAGGGGTCGCTGGCAGCCGGCGGCGCTCCTCTCACGCTCAAGGAAGCCAAGCCCCTGCCCTCGTCGGACTGAATCATGAACCTCATGATGCTTCTCGAGATGGCGGTCGCAGGCTTCGGCGAGCGCGAGGCGGTTCGCAGCGGCGCCGAAGCGCTCAGCTACGAGCAGCTCTTCGCCGCGGCGGGCGCGATGGCCGGTGAGCTCGAGACGTCCGCCTGCGAGAACGCGGCCATCCTCGACGTCAACAGCCTCGCGGTGCCCGTGGCCCTCTTCGCGAGCGCCTGGGCCGGCAGGCCTTTCGTGCCGCTCAACTACCGCCTCACGGACGCCGAGATCGGCGGCCTCGCCGAGCGCATCTCGCCCTCACTCCTCGTGACGGCAGCCGAGCGGGCGGCCTCGCTGGCGGCGCTGCCCGGCACGACGGTCGTCGCGCGCGAGACGCTCCTCGCGCGAGCGCGCGGCGAGGCCGCGCGGGAAGCGAGCTGGCCGATGGACGGGGACGCCATCGCGATCCTGCTCTTTACGAGCGGCACGACGGGTGCGCCCAAAGCGGCCGTCATTCGTCACCGGCACCTCGTCTCGTACATCTTCGGCTCGGTCGAGTTCGGCGCAGCGGGCGAGGACGAGGCAGCGCTGGTGAGCGTGCCGCCGTATCACATCGCGGGCATGGCGGCGATCGTGAGCTCCGTCTACGCAGGCCGGCGCATCGTGCAGCTTCCGGCGTTCTCTCCGGAGGCCTGGATCGAGACGGCGCGACGCGAGCGCGTGAGCCATGCCTTCGTCGTTCCGACCATGCTCGGACGCATCGTCGATGCGCTCGCGCAGGCGCCGGACTCCGGACTGCCCCATCTGCGGGCCCTCTCCTACGGCGGCGGCAAGATGCCGCTGGCCGTGATCGAGCGCGCCATGAAGCTCCTGCCCGGAACGGATTTCACCAACGCCTACGGTCTCACCGAGACGAGCTCGACGATCGCGGTGCTCGGCCCCGAGGACCACCGGGCCGCTGCGGAAAGCGACGACGCTGCCGTGCGGCGGCGCCTCGCCTCCGTGGGGCGTCCGCTGCCGAGTGTCGAGGTCGAGATCCGTGATGCCCGCGGAGCGCGTCTCGACCCCGGGCGGCACGGAGAGGTCTTCGTGCGTGGCGAGCAGGTTTCGGGCGAGTACCTCGGGAAGAGCTCGACGATCGACCCCGAGGGCTGGTTCGCAACCCGCGACGGCGGGTTTCTCGACGACGAGGGCTACCTCTTCCTCGACGGCCGCATCGACGACGTCATCGTCCGAGGCGGCGAGAATCTGTCGCCGGGCGAGATCGAGGAGGTGCTGCTCGCGCACGACGCCGTGGCCGACTGCGCCGTCGTGGGCGTCCCCGACGAGCAGTGGGGGGAGGCGGTCGCCGCCGCGATCGTGCTCGCACCTGGAGGCGAGGCCAGTGCGGAGGCGCTGCAGCAATGGGTTCGGGAGCGGCTTCGCTCCTCGCGCACGCCCGAGCGCATCGTGTTCTGCGAAGCGCTTCCCTACAACGAGACGGGAAAGCTCCTGCGCCGGCGCGTCAAGGCGGATCTCGCGGGAGACTCCGGGTGAGCGCAGGAGGTTACGAGGGCGCCAGACCGCTGGCGAAGGCTCTCGAAAGCCTCCTCTCTCCCTACGCACTGGAGGAGCTCTCCGCGCTCGCCGGTCGCGGGCCGTTCTTCGTCGACGCGGATACCGACGCCGCTCACCCGGGCGACGGCGCGATCGCCGCAGCGCGCGCGACTCTCGCACGGCTCGCGTGCCCCACGGTCGCCCTCTGCCGGCAGCGCCCAAAGGCCGCTGCTGCGGAGCTGCTCGATCGATTCGACATCGTGGCAGCGTCCGAGGCTGAGGCCGGGTTGGTTCTCACCGCGACCGCCCGCGCTCCGATCGCGGCGACCGTACTGGTGCAGCTGCTGCG
>CAYOIG010000780.1:0-3546 GCA_964403915.1 uncultured Myxococcaceae bacterium | reverse complement strand
TAGCGGCGCACGCCCTCCTCCGAAAGCGCGCGCGGTAGCGCAAAGGCCTGCGCCAGCGGCGACTGCCCATGGTGGAAGGCGGTGTCGAAGCAGGCCACCTGCGGCAGGGCGGGCGCGACCCGGGAAACCGCACGGATCGCGGCCAGGTGATGCGGCTGGTGAAGCGGCGCGAGGGGAACGAGTCGCTCGAGCTCGGTGAGCACCGCGCCATCGATGCGTACGGGCCGGTCGAAACGCACCCCCCCGTGCACCACGCGATGGCCGACCGCGTGCACGCGGGCGTCTCCCAGATGCCTGGTGAGCCAGCCGAGGATGCAATCGATGGCCGCGTCGTGGTCTGCGCCCTGTGCGGGGTCGAGGCGCCGGCCCTCGAGCTCGCGGCCCGACGCATCCTCTGCCTCGAGCCGCGGCCGCACGCCGATGCCTTCGACCTGCCCCGCGAGCCGCACGCCGGGAGAGCCGGCTGCTTCGCAGTCGTGGAGCGAGAACTTGATGCTCGAAGAGCCGGCGTTGAGAACCAGGATGGCGTCAGGCACGCTCGCCCCGTCGTGCGAGCGGTTCGTTCCGATCTCCGCCCGAACGCTGCTCGCCGAAGTGGAGGAGCTTCCAGCGACCAGAGCCGAAGCGCCAGGTGAGCATCGTCGACTTCACGATGTAGTCGCCGATCAGCGCGGCGAAGACCCAGTGAACCGAGAGGCCGAGCCAGGCGAAGAGGGCGGCCAGCGTCACGCGGACACCGATCAGGCCCGAGAGTACGGCGAGCAGCGGAAAGCGCGTGTCGCCTGCGCCGCGGAGTGCGCCGCCGAGAGCGAACTCGATCGCCATCAGCGGCTGCATGGCTCCCAGCACGTAGATGAAGAAGACCGTCAGCTCCACGACCTCCGGGTCGGCGATCATGAACTGGGCGATGGAGCGTGCGAAGAAGATGATGAGGGCGCCGAGCACCACCATGGCCGCCACCGAGAGCCGCATCGCGCGCCAGCCGCTGCGTGCGGCGCCGTCCGGATCGTCCGCGCCGAGATGCTGGCCGACGAGCGTTCCCGCAGCGATGGAGAAGCCGAAACCCACCACGAACGAGAAGGAAAGGATCGTGACGCCGATTCCGTAGGCCGCATAGGGAGCCGTGCCGTAGAGGGAGACGATCCAGAGAAAGCCGATGAAGCCGCCCTGCCAGACCACCTGCTCGAGCGCGGCGGGGTAGCCGATCTGCAGCATCCGCTGCAGGCGCGGTCGTGCGAGCGCACCCCCCGGGCCGCGGCCGAGCAACAGGCGACCGCGCAGCCAGAGCCAGGCGAAGATGAGCGCGCCGATGGCGAAGGAGAGGCCGTTGGCGATCGCTGCACCGGCGACGCCGAGCTTCGGCAGGCCGAAGCGGCCGAGCACGAGACCCCAGGCGAGAAAGATGTTGATGACGTTGGTGAGCGCGCCGACCCAGAGCGGTGTGCGCATGTCGCCGGCGGCGCGCAGGGCCGTGCCGATCACGAAGGAGGCCGCGAAGGGCGCGTTGAAGATCGAGAGCCACCAGATGAAGGTGGCGGCGTATTCGACGGCCTGGGCGTCGAGTCGAAAGATCTGCGCCAGCTCGTTGCAGAAGACGAGGCCGGGGATCGTGAGCGCCCCCGCGAGGCCGACGCAGAGCACGAGCGACGCCGTCGTGACGCGCTCCGCTTCTGCACGGTCCTGCGCTCCCCAGGCGCGCGCCACGAGAGCCGTCGTGCCGGCCGTGACGGCCATCAGCACGGCCTGGAGGATGAAGAAGATGCGGTTTCCGGTGGTGACTGCGGCGACGGCTGGAGCGCCCAGCGCGCCGACGATCTTCGTGCCCACGAATCCCACCGTGGAGTAGAGCAGGTTCGCGACCACGGCCGGCCACGCCAGCGCGAACACGCCCGGAGCCACCCGCGGCGGCGACCAGCTCGGCGCAGGAACCTCCGCGCCCTCGTCGGCCACCGCGTAGCCGGCGGCAGCCGCGGCCGGCTCGGGCGTGCGCGGGTCATCGGGAGTCATCAGCCCTCGCGAGGCGGACCGGAGAAGCCAGCCACGAATGACGAACGAAGGATGCAGCGGAGGCCCGCTTCGGAGGTGGGCGCCGGCCGCCGCGAGCACGACCCAAGATAGCGGCCGCGCGACCCGGGAGAAACCGCGAGGAGGACGTTCGTTCACCGATGCGGGCGCCCTCGCGGGCGGTATGCTGGCTCCGATGAGCGCCCCCGTGAAGAAGCCGGCGACCTACGAAGACCTCGTCGAGCTGCCGGAGTGGTTCGTTGGAGAAATCGTGCAGGGCGCGCTCTACGCCTCTCCGAGGCCCGCGGGAGATCACACCTTCACGGCCTCGGCCCTCGGCGCGGAGCTCGGCAGCCTCTTTCAGCGCGGCCGTGAAGGGCCGGGTGGGTGGTGGATCTTCGATGAGCCCGAGATCCACTTCGGAGCGGATGTGCTCGTCCCCGACGTCGCCGGCTGGAGGCGCGAGCGCATGCCAGTGCCGCCGGGAGATCCGTTCTACACGCTGGCGCCGGACTGGGTCTGCGAGGTGGTCTCGGTATCGAGTGCGCGTCTCGATCGCAGCCGAAAGCTTCCGGTCTATGCGCGGGAGGGCGTCGCGTACGTCTGGCTCGTCGATCCGATCGGCTGCACGGTCGAGGCGCTGCAGCGACGCGACCATCAATGGCTGCTGCTCGGCACGTATGCCGGAGACGATCGCGTGCGGATCGAGCCGTTCGGCTCCGTAGAGCTCGAGCTGGCGGCGCTCTGGCGGCCGACCGCACCGCCGGCTCCGTAGCGCGCGTCAGTTCGGCTTCTGCCCCGCGAGCATTCGTCTCGCCAGGAGGGCTCCGGCGAGCGGGAGCGCGAGCAGCAGCAGCACCGGGAGGAGATTTTCCGGCCGGAGCAGATCGGCGGCCGCGTGAACGTGCGTGAGTCGCTCGCCGAACGAGACGGCGATGATCGAGCCGGGAATGATGCCGAGCGCCGTGCCGGCCATGTAGTCGCCGAAGCGCACGCGCGTAGGCCCCAGCAGCCAGTTGAGGGGAGCTGCGAAGGGGATCGCGAAGCGCAGCAGGAGAACGGCGCGGAAGCCCCTGGCGGCGATGAGCTCGTCGAGGTGCCGAAAGCGCGCGGAGCGTCCGCCCAGATGACGCTGTACGGTGTCGCGAAGAAAGTAGCGAGACGCGAGGAACGTGATCCCGGCCCCGACGACCGTGGCCGACCAGCCGAGCAGCACGGCCTCGAGCGTGCCGAAGAAGGCGCCTCCGGCCGCGAGGACGAGCAGCTCCGGCAGGTGAAGCAGCATGGCGGCTACGCAGACGCCGAAGAAGACGAGCGGGGCGGCGTCGCCGTGGTCGGCCAGCAGCACCCGCACTCCTTCCATGCTGGCGAGGCCCTCGAGGTCGAGGCGGTCGTGAAGGAGCCAGGCAGCGATGACGGCGGCGGTCATCCACAGAATGCGGCGCATCCCTCGGCCTCCCCGCTCTACCGTCGAAGGCCCCGCGGGCCTTTCCCGGTCTGCGCTTTCTGCTTGATCTTATCGGACGGTTGCCTGTAATGGGC
>CAYOIG010000779.1:0-2617 GCA_964403915.1 uncultured Myxococcaceae bacterium | reverse complement strand
TCCCCGGCTTTCTTCGACGGGCTCGTCGCGACGGAGCTGGAGAAGGCGCTCCGCTTCGGTCGTCCACTCTCGCTGATCGAGATCGAGCTCGCCGGCATGGCGGACGTTCGCGCGCGCCTCGGCGACTCGGCCGCACGCGTTCTCGGCGAGGGCTTCGGAGATCGTCTGCAGCAGGCGCTGCGCGGCACGGACGTCTGCGCGGCGGAGGGGGAGAGCAGCTTCCGGCTGCTGCTCGCCGAGACCGACGCGCTCGGCGCAGCGGTGATGAAGCGGCGCATCCGGGATCTGGTCGGATCGCCGCTGCAGCGAGGCAGCGAGCCCGCAACGACGCCTGTGCTCCGGGTTGCGGCAGCCAGCTTCCCGGCGGACGGTACCCGTCTCGAGGATCTGCGCCGTCGTCTGGCCGAGAGACTCGAGGACGAGCCGCGCAGCGTGGCACGACGTCTCGAGCGTGAGTGCCGTAGCTTTGCAGAATGCCAGCGGCGCCTGCTGCGCGAGGCCGTCGCCATGCCACCGAGGCTTCCCGAGCAGACACTTCGCTTCGCCCTCGAGGAGCTGAGCCGGCATGCGCACGAGCGGGCACTGGTGTGGCTGTGCCCGGGTGCCGAGCTGCGCGCCGCCGCGCTCGAGGAGCTCGCGCGGCTGCGGAACCTCCCGATACGTGCCGAGATCCTGCTGATCGGGGAAGACGATCCGGAGGGGCTTCTCGGCCTTCCGGTGAGCCGGCTCTCGCCGCATCGGGCGGCACTGCGCGCGCCGTTCCTGATCTATCTCGGTGAGACGCTCGCCTACGCCTGGCTGCGCGAGCGGGACGGCGACGGAGCGCCCTTCTTCCATTCCAGCGACCGCGCGCTGGTGGAGCATCTCGCCTTCCAGCTCCAGCGCGACCTCGGCCTGGTGGCTCCGTGAGCGCCGCAGACCCGACTCTCTTCGGTGTCGTCCTCGTCGCGGACGGTGACGTCGACCGCGGCAAGGGGATCGCGGAGGCCTGCGCCAGGCGGGGCCTCGCGACCCGCTTCGCGGCGCACGGGGCCGAGGCGCTGGAGACCGCGCTGGCGGAACCGCCTGATGTCGTGGTGGCCGCGGTCGGACTTCCGCTGATCGACGCACCACGGCTCGCCGGCATCCTGCGGGCCAATCCGCGGACACAGGCCGTGCGCTTCGTACTGGTGGGCGGTGGTTCGGCCGAGGCTCCCGGTCACGCTGCGATCGACGCCCGCGTGGCGGCCCCCGTCGAACCCGAGGCGGTGGTGCAGCGCATCGCGCTGCTGCTGGCGCGGGAGCGGGCCGGGCAGGGAGCGGCGCGGCGGCCCGGTGACGAGACGGATCTCGAAGGCCGTCTCGCGCAGCTCGGGCTCGCGGACCTACTCCAGCTCTTTCACATGAACCGCAAGACGGGCAGCGTCGAGCTCGTGCGGCGTGCCGCCGGCGGCGGTGAGGAGCGGGGACGGGTAGCGGTCGTGGATGGCAACGTCGTGGACGCGCAATGCGGGGCGATCGCGGGTGAGAAGGCCCTGCTACGCCTGCTCGCGTGGCGCAGCGGCAACTTCAGCTTCCGGCGCACGCGACCCGCCACCAGTGCGCGGATCCACACGCCCACGCGCGCGCTGCTTCTCGAAGGCATGCGGCAGCTCGACGAGCTGGCGCGCCTGCGAACGGAGCTCCCGTCCCTGGATGCCGAAGTCGAGCTGCGCGGGGCCAGCGACTCCCTTCCGCCAGCCACCCATCCGCTCGCGCGAGAGCTGCTGAGCCTGGTCCGGGACTTCCCGCGGGTGGGCGACCTGTTGGACCACTCGACACATCCCGACTATCAAGTCCTGCGAGCGCTGCATGCGCTGGTCGAACGCGGCGTCCTCGGGCTGCGCCGGTCTTCGGAACCGCGGAGCCATGCGGTCTCGGAGACTCTCTTCTCGGGCGAGCAGCTCGGGCGCCTGCGCGACTGGGCGGAGCGACACCACGGGCCGGCGGCGAACCGGCACGACGCACGCCTGCTCGTTGCCTCGTCCGATCCGGCTGCGACCCGCGACTTCCTCGGCCTGCTGGACGGCCTTCCCGACGTCTGTCTCGACCGCGGCTTCCGCGAGGGGCGCTTCTCGGGCTCGACGCTGCGCCGCTTCGGCCGCCTGGGACCCGAGCAGGAGGTCGGCATCGAGCTGCTGCATCTGCCAGCCCATCCGAGCTGCGAGCCGCTCTGGGCACTCGCAGCCAGCTCTGCGCTGGGTCTGCTCTGCCTTGCACGCGCCCCGAGGGCCGACGGGCTGCGCGGGCTCGAGGCGCTGCGGCGATGCCTCGAAGCGGACGATCGGCTGCAGCGTGCGGTGGTCCTGCTCGAGCCGGGGGCGGGCGCATCGCAGGGACCCCGGCCGGAGGTCGCGTCTCGGTCGCACGGCAGCGCTCGCGTGTTTCACGTACGAGCCGGCGAGGGGTGGGATGCACGGCCGGCGATTTCGCAGCTGCTCGCGAGCTTCGTGCCGTGACGGGACTCGGGCTCGACCAGTTCGCCTGCTTTGCGGATCTTTCCGACGAGGCGAGAGAGGCTTTCGCCGAAGTGTTCCAGGAGGTCGTGCTCGAGGCGGGTGAGGAGGTCTTTCGCGAGGGCGAGGAGGCGGATGGTCTT
>CAYOIG010000778.1:0-9183 GCA_964403915.1 uncultured Myxococcaceae bacterium | reverse complement strand
GTGCCGACGGTGCCGGCCCACGTGGCCTGGGAGACGGTGACGCCCACCGGCGCGGCGATTCTGCGCACGGTGGTGGACGAGTACGCCTCGCTGCCGGCGATGACCATCGAGGCCATCGGGCACGGGGCGGGCAATGATCGGCCGGGACCGATGCCGAACGTGCTGCGCGCGGTGCTGGGCCGCGCGGCGGCCGTCGGCGCCGATCGTGTGGTCGTGCTCGAGACGAACCTCGACGACCTCGTGCCCGAGCATTTCGATTTTCTGATGGAGCGTCTCTTCGAAGCGGGCGCCCTCGACGTCTCGCTCCAGCACGTGCAGATGAAGAAGAACCGTCCCGGCTTCGGCGTGCGCGTGATCGCACGGCCCTCGGATCGCCTGGCGCTGGCGCGCATCCTCTTCGCGGAGTCGACGGCGCTCGGCGTGCGTGTCACCGAGGCGGATCGCCTGGTGCTGCCTCGCACGCAGCACCGGGTGACGACGGCGTTCGGACGCATCGGCGTCAAGGTCGTTCGCGATCCGGAGGGAGGCTTCGAGGTCTCCGCCGAATACGACGATTGCAAGCGTGCCGCGAAGGCCCGAGGCGCGAGACTGCGGGACGTGGTGCGCGCGGCCGAGGCTGCGGCACGCGAGGAGCTGCGAAGTGCGTGACACCGAGGTGCGAGTGGATGCGGGGCCGTTCGCGCTGGGGCCGGAGAAGGCCGAGACGGCGGTGCTGTGCCTGCACGGGCTCACGGGGACACCCTACGAGGTGCGCCCCCTGGCCGAGGCCTTCGCAGCAGCCGGGCTGCGTGCGCTGGGGCCCGCGCTGCCCGGCCACGCCTCCTCGCCAGAGGCGCTCGCGGCCGTGGGCTCCTGGCACGACTGGGTCGACGCGGCCCGCGCCGATCTCCGGGATCTGACGGCGCGACACGCGCGGGTGTTCGTCGCCGGCCTCTCGATGGGCGGCCTCATCGCGTTGCTGCTCGCCTCCGAGCGTCTCGTCGACGCGCTGGTGGTGGTCGGCGTTCCGCTCCGGCTTCCGATGCCGCTTCCCTGGGTGGTGCCTTTCGCGAAGCGCGTCGTTCCCTTCGTCGGCAAGGACGGGGGCTCCGACATCCAGGACGACGCTGCGCGGGCCCGCCATCCGAGCTACGACCGGATGCCGCTGCATGCCGTCCACGAGCTGACGAAGCTGCAGCAGGTCGTGCGCGGCCGGCTGCGGCAGATCGCGGCCCCGATTCTGGTCGCGCACGGCGCCCTCGACCGGACGGCCGATCCACGGGACGCAACCCGCATCTACCAGGGGGTTGCATCCCCCGACCGCGAGCTGCTCCTGCTCTCCGCATCGGGGCACGTGGTGCCCGTGGACCGGGACGGAGCCGAGCTGGCGCGCGCGGCGGGGTCCTTCCTCGTGCGGCACGTGCCCCTGCGTTGACAGGCGGGCAGGGCGCCTCCTACGCTGCTCCAGAACCCGAGATGGGAGGGCACATGAGCGAGCTTCCGAATGCAGTGGTGAAGCGACTCCTCGTCAAGCACGGAGGAGGCCTTCGCGTCTCCGCCGACGCCATCGAAAAGGCCGTCGGTGCGGCTGAAGACTACGTGGCGCGGCTGGCCGGCGAAGCGCAGCGGGCGGCCGAGGCCGACAAGCGCAAGACGATCATGGACAGCGACATCGAGAAGGCTCGCGCGAGGCTCTCCGCCGCTTACTGACGCCGGCGGCGAGAGGCCACGGCGGAAGACGCGAAGCGGGCCGTGCGGCTATGTGTCGCGTTCCATCGTGCGCAGGTAGCGGATCAGGAGCGCCTCGGCGCCTTCCTCGAAGGCGCGAAAACGAAGCCCCAGCCCGCGCCTCGCGGAGCCCGGCACCGTGCGCGTGTGCCGCACGTCGGCCGTGACGCCGAGCGCAGCGCCGAGCTCGGGCAAGGCGACCACCCAGCGATCGACGTTGCCCGGCTCCACCCCGCGCTCGGTCCATACCAGCATGCCTCCTCTACCGATGTCGGCCACCCTCTCCGGCCGCGGCGAGCCGGCGGCCTGCGTGGTGAGCTGGCGGACGTAGCGGCGGAAGCGACGCCGGCGCGGGCTGCGGACCAGGCTCTCGATACCGGCGGCGATGCGCTCGACCGCGACCGGCCGCACCAGGTAGCCGGCGGCACCTGCGCGCCGCGCCGCCTCGCGCCGATCGGGGCGGGCCTGCGCGTCGACGAGCACGACCGGAATCTCTTCCACGCCGGGTGCCATTCGCAGCTCGGGGATGAGCTCGATGCCCTCGAAACGTCCGAGCTCCGTCTCGGCCAGCACCAGGTCGGGCGAGGCCCACTCGAGCGTGCGCAGCGCATCGCGCTCGGAGCGTGCGACGAGCGGGGAATAGCCGCGCAGGCGAAGCGATTCGTGCAGTGCACGGTCGCCGCACAGGAGGGGGCCCACCAGCAGGATGCGCGGGCCTCCCTCCGGCGATTGCGCTCGACAGCCTGTCGTGTCAGATGATGTCGGATGCTCGCGTGCGAGCCGTGCGTCGAGGCGCGCGAGCTCTTCGAGCCGCGTGGAGACGGCGAGCTCGACGTCGAGGCCCGAGGCCAACGAGGGCGGTGGCCGGAAGACGCGGTCCTCGGCCCGCAGAAGCCGCACGCCCGACAGCGGGCCACGCCCCGGCAGGATGAGACGGCCGGGCTCGAAGGCGCGAGCCGAAGCATCGGCGTCGTCGAGCCCGACGGGAATGCGGAGCACGGGCACATCGTCGGTCTCCGTCGAGGCGGCCAGTCCGAGCTTCTCCATCCAGTTGCGCGCCCGCACCAGATCGAGGATCCGGGCGCGCCAGGCGGCGCGGATCCGTGCCTCGAACTCCGCGGCGGTCGCGCAGCCACCGACCCGGATCAGGGGCAGGTGGAAGAAGGGCAGGGGGCGGACGCATTTGATGCGGTCTCCGCCAACGGTCGCGAAGCCGACGCGCTCGAAGCACGCGCTGCCACCGTCCGGAAGCTCGAAGCGTTCGGGCCCGAGGGGGAGCGTCACGGCGACGCCACGGCCGTCGGGAAACGCCCGAACGGCGAGCCCGAGGGCCGAGAGACGCCGCAGGAGCACGTCCTGCCGCCGGGCTTCCTCGGCCTCGCGCATGCTGTTCGGCCTCCCCGCGCGGGACGCTGGTCCCCTCGTTTCGGCCGGCGGGGCCACGTCCTGAAAGGGGCGCAGGCCCGCGGGAAGGCATCGCCCCCCGCCGGGCCGATCGAGGGTTCACCCGAGGCGCGGGGTCGCGGCGGCTCGCCAGGGGCGGAACGAGAGGATCAGCGCGAGCGACGCAGCCACGAGCGCCCACTTGAGATTGGCCGCCAGTGCGCTGAGCGTGACCTGCGCCTGCGTGACGGCCTCGAGATCGGCGATGAAGCGCAGGTGGAAGGTATTCTCCGCGAGGTCCATCAGCCCCGCGAGGAGCGGCACGAGCAGCAGGCCGTTCCAGCGCTCGGCGGCGCCGCTGCGATCGAGGCCCTTCGCCAGCAGACCGGCGAGCAGGAGGCCGTACCAGAGGGGATGGAGGAAGTCGAAGAGGAAATGCTCCCGGTAGCGGGGCAGAAGCCGTGCAGCCTCCCAGTCATGAACGAGCGCGAGGAAAGTCGCCTTCGAGAACGTGGTCTGGGCCTCCAGCACCTGGCCAAGACCGAGATCGCGCAGGATCCAGGCGATCGTCGCCTGGGAGGCGACGTAGAGGACCCCCAGCACCAGGAGGAGCCGGTTGCTGGCGAGGTGGCGGCGGACCGAGCGCAGGGCCACGTTTCATGCGCCTCCGGTGCTGTCCGGGTGTAGCCGGCGTGGCCACGCTGCGCACGGGCCGTAGGCCGCCTCGACGGACGCGGCGCCCCGGACCATGCTATGCGCCTGGCTTCCACTCGAGGAGGGCTCCATGCATCCGCTCCGCTGGACTGCTCTCGGCCTCGCCCTCGCGATCGGATCGATCCCGTCCCCGGCCCGGGCCGCCGAGCAAGCCGGCGTCGCCGCCGCCGTACGCGGCCAGGTGATGCTCGCGCGGGCCTCGATTCCGGCGCGGGATGTCCTCGGCGGCGAGGAGATCTTCATGCGCGATGGTCTGCGAAGCGGTCTTCGTTCGGGCATGCAGCTCCTGCTTCTCGACGAGACCGTCTTCACGATCGGTCCCGAGAGCGAGCTCGTGGTGGACGAGTTCGTTTACGATCCGGCGACCAGCGCGGGCAAGATCGGTGCCACGGTGGCCAAGGGCGTCTTCCGCTTCGTCACCGGGAAGATCGCGAAGAAGCAGCCGAGCGACATGAACGTCGCGCTGCCGTCCGGGAACATCGGCGTGCGCGGCACCATCGTTGCCGGCCGCACCGATGACCTGACGCGAGCCTCGCTCGTGATCCTTCTCGGCGACAGCCGGAGCGCGCCGGCGCCAGGGCCGGCCTCGATCGAGGTCTGCAATGCGGGTGCCTGCGAGCGCGTCGCGACCCCCGGCTTCGGCGTGACGATCGATGGACCGGACGCCGCGCCGAGCCCTCCCTTCCGCGTGGCGGAAGGAGATCTCGATGCGATCCTGCAGGCCCTCGGCGATCCCGAGGGCATCGGCACGGCCGGCGGGGGAGACGGCCTCGGGCCTCTCGACGCCGCAGGACTTCCGCTTCGGGACGGAGACCGCGCGCGAGAGATCCGGCGCAAGCTCCAGGGTCTCGATGCCATCGATGCGATGTCGGACCGCGCCGCCCAGGATGCACGCACCGCGCCGCACGAGGCTCCGGTCGTGCCCCCCGCACCGCCGGTGCCGACTGGCTCCGTGGATCTTCCCGGCGATTCGGGACCGAAGGGCGGCTACAGCCACGGGCCCTGATACCGCATTGTGAGCCTGTGCCGAGGACGCTACAGCTCCGGTGCAGGAGGAAGCAGGACGTGTCGGATCCGGCAGGTGCAGGTGCGGCGGGAGATGGCTCGACGGCGGCGCCTTTCGCCCTGGCGATCGAGTGCGAGGATCGCGCCCGCAGGATCTACGCGAGTCTCGGAGACAGGTTCGCCCACGTTCCCGAGGCGGCAGGCCTCTGGGCGCAGATGATGCAGGATGAGGAGCGGCACCTCGCGCAGCTCCGAAGCATCCGTGAGGCGCTCACGCGCGAGCAGCTCGCGCAGCCCGCCGATGAGGGCACCCTGGCGCGGGCGCAGGCCGTGGTTGTCGCACCCTTCGAACATCGTCTTGCTGCGGTGAAGACGCTCGACGAAGCCTACGAGCTGGCGCACGAGCTCGAGCACGCGGAGGTGAACCGGATCTTCGCAGTGCTCGCGAACGCGTTCATCCCGCGCGCCGAGCGCCGCGCGTTCTACCTCGCGAATCTCAAAGAGCACGCGGGGCGGCTGGCGGACTTCGCGAGCCGCCACGGCGGCGCCGAATGGAGGCGCGGCATCCGGGCTCGCGACGAGGCCCCTCAGACGGCGACGTGACGGCGAGGGCGCCGGTCGATCAGAGCGGCGGGTAGTCGAACTTCTCTTGCAGCGCGGCGAGCTCGCGGTCGCGGCGAGTGCGATCGTCGGGGCCCACGAACTGGATGAGGCCCGCCGTCTCCAGCTCCTTCACCACGGCCGCATCGCGCGGGAACGGCTCGCCAAAGTGATTGAGGTGGTAGAGGCGCTCGAAGGGAAGGCGCGGCCGCTGCCCCGAGCGGTAGACGTCTTCGGCCGGGTAGCCGACTGTTTGCAGCACCAGCACGCGTGCCTGCGGCGGCAGTCCGAGGGCCTTCGGCAGCTTCTCCAGCAGCTTGCTGCCGAGAAGGCAGGTTCCGAGCCCCTCCTCGAAGGCGACGAGGGTGGCCTGCGCGATGCCCTGCCCGCAGTCCATCTCCGACATGCCCGGCGCCTTCAAGACGGGCGTCAGCTTCTCGAAGAAGGGGATGATCGTCTTCTCCAGCTTCTCCTTCGTCTCCTCGTAATCGACACCCATCGCGCGGGCATCGACGATCTCGCGCAGTCGCTGCGGCTGCTCCTCGACCGCTTGCGCATCGAGGAACCAGACGATGACGACCGGCGCCACCTTCACCTGGAAGTTTCCGATGAAGGCGTCGATCGATTCCATCACCTCGGTCGGCGCGGTGGCGCGCTCGACCACCACGGCGCGCAGCGTCTGCACGTTGCCCCAGTGCGACGCGCGGCGCGCCGCCTCCAGCATCTTCTGGATCTTGGTGCGCTCGACGGGACGGGTCGGATCCAGATAGCGGACCGAACGCCGAAGACCGATCGCCTGCTTGAGCTCCATGACGCTCTCCTCGTTGGGGCAAGATGGACGGCCCGCTGCGGGGTCGAGCCTACTGTGCTCCGGCGGGAGAGGGAAGCCCGTGGCAAGCTTCCGGGGCCACCCGAGGAGGCACGATGCACCTGGTTCTGCCCGACGCCCTGGCTCGCTGCTTCGCCTCGGGCCTCGTCGTGCTGGCGCTCCTCGCGTGCAGCGCCGAGGGCCCCGCGCCCGACGCCTTTTCGTCGAGTCGACGCGATCTCGGCGACCTCATCGTGCTCGACGTGGGGGGAAGCTACGAGCAGATGGGACGCCAGCAGGCGGCGCTGCTCGGCGACGACCTGCGCCGCGTCTACCAGCAGCAGCTCGGGGAGCACCGGCAGGCCGTGGCGCGCGGCGGCGCCGGCGCCCGGGCGCTCGACGCCGTCGGCATCCCGCTCTGGAGCGGGATCGGCGGCGCCTTCGAAGACAGCCACTTCCACGAGGAGCTCGCCGGCATGGCGGCCGGCCTCGGCGTCGCGCGCCGCGATCTCATGCGTGCGCTGCTCGCGCTCGGCGGCGGCTCCACCGTCTTCGCGGCGACGCGCAGCGCGACGGCCGACGGGAAGGCGCTGATCGGTCGCAACGTCGACTGGGACGATGCGCTCGGCACGCGGCGCCCGGTCGTCGTGCACCTGCACCCGGACAATGGCGATCTCGAGCATCTCTTCGCCGGCTGGCCCCTCGTCGGGCTCCCGACCGTCGGCGTGAATGCGGCCGGCTTCGCGCTCTCGTTCAACTACTTCGAGACCGACCCGCAGGTAGGCATGCTCCTGCCCCAGTGGCCGCATCGCCGCGCGCTCCAGACGGCGCACAGCGTCGAGGAGGGCATCCGCATCTTCGAGGCCGCACGCGAGCGGGGTATCTCGACCTTCATGGTGATGGCCGATGCTGCGGGCGATCTCGCCATGGTCGAGTGCTCGCCCGGGCGCTGCGCCGTCTTCCGCCCCGAGGGCGACTGGTTCGCCCAGGCGAACCATGCGCGCACGCCCGAGATGATGCCGTTCGATCGCTACCGATCGCCCGACTCCTTCGACCGCCGCGCCGGCATGGAGCAGGCGGTTGGTCGTCACCTCGGGCGCCTCGGGCCCGAGGCTGCGGCCGAGATCCTGCGCGACCGCGCGACGCATCCGTGGCCGAACGCTTCGAACGTGGCGAATCTCTCGGTGCTGAATGCGGCCATCGTGCATCCGCAGTCGCGCACCCTCTGGCACACGACCCGCATGCAGCCGGTGGCGCCCTTCGGCGAGTATGTGGCGTTCACGCTCTCGGAGAACGCGGCTCCGCCCGCAATCCCGGCCTCGCCGCTTCTCTCCGCAGAGGCCATGACACAGGAGCTCGCCGCGGTGCGGACGGCGCGCGAGGCGCTGCACGCCCTCGCCGAGAAGAGGCCTGCCGATGCCCGCGCGGGCTTCGATGCGCTGCTGGCGCAGGAGCCGCCCGTTCTCGATCCCACGCGCCTCGCGCTCGGCGCGGCGTACGCGCGCTTCCTGCTGGGCGATGTGGCGGGCGCTGCGAGCGCGCTCGCTCCAGCCCTCGAAGCGAGTGCGCCCATCGACGTACGCATCGATGCGCTCTCCCTGCAGGCGCTGTGTGCCGACCGGCTCGGCCAGCGCGACGAAGCGAAGGCGCTGCACCGGGCGACGCTCTCCCTGATCGAGGCCCATCCCGAGTGGAACGTCTTCGACGCGACCGCGGTGCTCGCGCGCGAGGGGCTCGCGGTCTCGCTGGCCGATCGCGAGCCCGTGCTCTCGTACTACGCCCTGCGGGTTCCCTTCTAGGCCGAGCCGCTCGGCTCAGCCCGAGACGGCCTGCAGCGGCTCGAGGGTGCGGACGGCGAACTCGCGCGAGACGCGCCCGACGTCCTCGACGAAGCCTCCGAGATTGACGTTGAACGAGAAGCCCATCGGGGCACCGAGCGGAGAGAATAGATCGTCGAAGTGCTGGGGAATGACGACGGCGGGGGAGAGCGCGCGGAGAACGCGCGCCGTGTAGCCGCGGGTGAAGACGCGGCCCGCGATGCCGGCGAGCAGGAAGTCGACCCTCTGGAACGGAATGCGGTCTTCGATCAGGTTGGCGCTTCCGAGATGGTAGAAGCTCGCGCCGGCCACGCGGACATGGATGCCGTAGACCTGCCCGCAGCGGTAGCGGTTGCCGCGCAGCCCGTCGAGATGGTCGCAGGTGAGCTCGCCCGAGGCCGGCACGGCGAGACCGAGAGCCAGCCGCGAGTGCAGCGACTCGATGAAGGTGACTTCGAAGGGGCCGATTTCGTAGACGCGCCCGGTCTCGACTGCGACGGCCCGCGCGGCGAGGCCGTGGAGGCCCATCAGGTGCGCGAGCGACCGCGAGCCGTAGACCGGGCAGCCGTGCAGCTGCGAGATGGCGGGCACGTCGAGAGCATGGTCGAAGTGCGTGTGTCCGACGAGAACGGCGCTCGCGCGCGGGATCAGCTCCCGGAAGAGCCACAGATCGACCTCCAGCGCCTTCGGCGCGAGAACTCGCCGCAAGCTCGCCCGTGTGAGATAGGGATCGATGAGCAGCAGCGTGTCCTCGTAGCCGAGAGCGAAGCCGGCCGTGCCCAGCCAGCGCAGGGAGAGGCCGGGCGGAAGTGCGAGCCCGCGCTTGGCCGCGCGCAGATCGCGAACCGTGCTGCTGTCGTTCTGCTGGCGCGCCGAGCCTCCGAACATCGCGCCGATCGCTGCACCGAACCGATTCGCCACGCCGCAGGGCGCGGCCGGCGTATCGACGAGCGTGAAGCCGTGGGCCGCCATGTCGCAGCCCATCGTACCGCTTCGGGCTCTCCGCCTCCGGCCGATTGGCACCGGCGTGCGGGGGGCCGCGAAGATTTCGTCGCCGAGCAGCCTCAGGACGGACTCGACCGTAAAGCGGAGCTCCCGAATGGTGGGCCGGCCTTCGCAGAGGCCGGGGACGACGCGGATGCGGTCGAG
>CAYOIG010000777.1:0-4660 GCA_964403915.1 uncultured Myxococcaceae bacterium | reverse complement strand
CGCGAGGATCTCGTCGAGGTGCTCGGAAACCTCCTCGAAAATGCGTGCAAATGGGCGCGCCAGCGAGTCCGCATCACGGCAGAGGGCGGAGCCGACGCAGCGGCCGCGGACAGGCTCCTGCTGCGCGTCGACGACGACGGACCGGGCATGGGCGCAGAGGCTGCGGCGCGCGCGGCGGGCCGCGGTGTGCGCCTCGACGAGCGGGCGCCGGGCGCGGGCCTCGGCCTCTCCATCGTCTCCGAAATCGCAGTCGCGCACGGCGGGAGTCTTCGCCTCGCGACCTCCCCGCTCGGCGGTCTGCGCGCGGAGGTCGTGCTGCCGGCGGCGATCGTCTCTACTGCGTGTAGCCCTGCGAGCCGGCCCGCGCGTCGAGACGCTCGAGGCGCAGGGCCACGTCGCGCGTGAAGACCGGCACCGCCAGCGTGACGGCGCCGCCGCTCACCGAGATCGTCGCCTGCGCCACGTCCTCGCCGCCGTAGGCGTCGATCCAGCGAACCGACCAGGGGCCATCGGCTACGCCCGTGAGCGCGAGCGTCGCGCCCACGACCGGGGTCGGGTCCGACCCGGGAAGAGGGTAGAGCTGCCACTGGTGCGCGCGATTCTGCACCCAGGCGAGCACCACCGACGAGCCTCGCAGCGCATACGCCGCCAGATCGCGACCGGAGGCGCTCGCAAGCGGCCGCTCCGCCGAAAAGCTCTGGGCGTCGAACGCGATGCCGTCCACCAGCACGGCCAGCGGCCGGAAGTGGAAGTACAGATCCTGCGGATCGACGAGATTGTCCCACCACCAGCTCATGCCGGTGCCGAAGCCACCGGTGAGCAGCCCCGCCCAGAGGCCCTGGTGAAAGCCAATCGACTCGGGGTCGAGCTGCAGGGTCTCGCCGGGCCCGCGATAGTCGGAGCCGACTTCGCCGACCAGACGCGGCTTGCCCGGATGCGCCGTCGCCTGCACCGCCATCCGGGCCGACAGAACCGTCGGGATGTCGACGCCGAGCGGATAGGCATAGTGATGCATCTGGAGCAGGTCGATCTCCGGCAGATTCCAGAGCGGCGACACGTCGCCCCGGGCGAGGCTGGTTGTGATCAGGTGGTCGTTTGGATCGAGTGCGCGCAGCGTGCGCGCCATCTCGACGTGCCAGTCGACGAGCGCCGGGCTCGACGGCACGAGGTCGACCTCGTTCCACAGCTCCCAGGCGAGGACGTTCGGAGACCAGCCCCAGCGCGCCACCACGTAGCGCAGCCGGCGGCGGAAGAGCTCCCGCGCGGTGTCGTCCGAGAACAGCGCCTCGGGCTGCGCCAGCGGCCCGCCGTTGGCGGCGTTGTAGGGGTTGCCGGCCCACTCCGAATTGTGTTCGAGTGAAAACGCGCCGTGGTTCTGGAGGCAGAGCATGACGAAGATGCCGTGGCGCTCGGCGGCTTCGAGCACCTGGTCGAGCTGCCATGCGCGATCGAGCCGCGTCGAGTAGTCGCCGAGGGCCGCATCCCATTCGAGGCCGAAGGCCCAGCTCGGCATCCAGATCCGCGCGTAGCTCGCGCCGGAGGCCGCGAGCTTCGCGAACCAGTCGTCGTAGGCGTAGCTTCCGCGACCGTCGTACCAGCCGGTGTTCTCGCCGATCGCCACGTAGGGAGTTCCGTCGTCGAAGCGCAGGTAGCGCGCATCGCGCGGGCTGACGCGCAAGAAGCCGTGCCGGCCCGGTGCCGGCGGATCGACCGGGACTTCGCGCCATGGCGTTGCCGTCGTCCCGTTCGGTGTCGACACCACCCAGCGCCACGCCCAGAGACCGGGCCGCGGCGGCGCGAAGCGCACCGCCCAGCGAGGTGGCCCCACCGCGGTGCGCCGCTCGAAGCCACCCTCGAGCGCACGCTGGTAGGGGCGTGTGATGAAGCCGGGGGTCGAGAGGATCTCGCCGCCCGGCGCGCGAAACTCGCCGTCGACCTTCACCTCGGCCGGGTCGAAGGGATTCTCGTGGTCGTCCCACACCTGGCCCGCCGTCTCGAAGCGCTCGAAGCTGCGGGCGCGTTCACTGAGCGGGATCGCGATCGCCAGCGGCGCCGTCTCCGGGGCCAGCGAGCAGCGCAGCGCCAGCAGGAGCGGCAGCAGGATGAAGCCAGCGAGGGGGAGCAGGCGACGGGGGGACATGGCGCGTACCGCATTCGATCGCTCCTGGCGCATGCCGCGGAGTCTCCCGTGCTCGCTACGTGCGGCGCGCCGCGCCCTGGAAGGCGAGCTGGCTTCAGTGCACCGGACCGAAGGAGCGGCGCACGCCCGTCTCGAAGTCGATGAAGACGCCATGGCCCTCGGCAATCGACGGCTCGTCCATCACGAGCACGCGGCGATCGCCAAAGGCCTGCTGCGCCCACGGGCTCGCGTGGCGCGGATAGTCGGAGATCGGGATCACCGTCCCCGCCACCTCGAGCGGCTCGTTCCAGCCGAAGCGCACGACACCCTGGCTCGGCGATTCGAAGACGACCGAGAATCCCGCCGACTGCGCGCCGACGGGAGGTACGCCGAGCGAGGTCACCTGCACGCGCGCTCCCGCCAGTGCCGCACGGAAGCCGGCGAAGCCGCCTCGCCCCTGCCAGTCGTCCGCGCGCCCGCACTCGACGATCCACACGTTGTCCGGCCCGCCAGGAGCGCGAAGATCGAAGGGCTCGGCCATCCCGTCGGTGGCCCATCCCGTGCCGGCATAGTCCACGAAGGCCGGGGTGCGGTAGGAGTAGAGCCCGACGTAGCCATCACCGCGCCGCCCGAAGACCCAGTTCCCGTCCTGGACCACTTCGTCGAAGCGGCTCTTCGGGAAGAAGGCGTGGGTGAAGTCGAGATAGCGCGAGATGGCCCGCGTGATGCTCGAGGACTGCACCAGGTACTGCGGCGCGTAGATCGAGATGCCGACGTTCTCGTGCTGTGCGGAGCGCGGGAGCGTCGCTTCACCCGTCCAGTAGCTCGGGCCCGGCTCGTTGTCGTCGCCCCACTTGTCCGTGACGGGCGGCAGCATCCC
Source organism: uncultured Myxococcaceae bacterium (assembly GCA_964403915.1). Classification (GTDB taxonomy): domain Bacteria; phylum Myxococcota_A; class UBA9160; order UBA9160; family UBA9160; genus MYXO. The sequence continues at coordinate 1,661 of CAYOIG010000777.1, read as the reverse complement.
CGGATGCGTGGTGAAGACGATCGCGCGCTCGTCGAGCGTCGCCTGCCAGATGTGGCGCTGATCGCTGCGGCTTCCGGGGCGATAGCTCTGCGCGGTCGAGAGCATGAAGTCGGGCGTGCGGTAGGTGTAGGTATTCACCTCGGAGAGCTGGCCAAAGGAGAGCATTCGCGCCAGCCCCAGCGCGACCACCTGCGCGAAGGGGAGGTTGGGCCCGGCCGGTGTCGAGACCGCGTCCCGCAACGACTTGAAGGCGCTGAAGTGTTCCGAATCCCAGAGGTCGTAGGTCTCCAGCATGTTGAGCGTGTGCGGAACGAGGGGCCACGCCGTGAGCGCCGCCTGCCCGAGCCATACGTTGAAATCATTCGGATCGGAGAACGACACGCCGTAGACCGGGTCGGGGAAGACGACCTGCCCCGCGGCCCCGGCGGCGAGCTGCGCGGGCGTCATCGTCAGCTCGGGGATCGGCAGGTTCATCCGCTGGCGGTCGACGCTGACAGCTCGGCTCTTGGCGATCCGGCGGATCGCTTCCGGGAGCCGGTAGCGGGCCGAGCGTGCGAGCAGCGTCGAGCTGGCCGAGCCGCCGGTGTAGGCCTCGCTCGTCTCGTCGAAGAGGAACTTCGACACGACGAAGATGTCCTGGTCGCGCGCCTTGGTCGTGTCCTTCTTGTAGGTGCGGCCGTGCGTCACGCCCATGTTTCCGCGAATGCTGTGGCTCGCGATGTCGAAGAGCACGAGGTCGAGCACCGCAGAGGCCTTCGTGCGGATCTCGTCGTCGTCCGCCCATTCGATGAGCGTGATGAGGGGCTCGATGTCCTTCGCGTAGTAGACGTCGGAGTGCCACTCGGCGAAGCCGAAGCGGAGCCGGTGATCCAGCCACTTCAGAATGAGCGGGCGGGCGTGGTCGCGCTTCTGGGCACCCGTCCTGCCGTCGTTCGAGAACGTCACGGCCGGGTACTCCTGGCCCATGAGGAGCTCGAGCGCATGGAAGATGAGCTGATGGTTTTCGGACCAGTAGTAGTTGTCGTCCGTGATGCCGGCCGGCGTCGGCTCGTCCCACCAGTATTTGTAGACGAAGAGCGCCTGCTCGATCTGCGCCACGCGGGCCGCGCCGAGCGCCGGGTGATCGCGGTAGCCGAGCAGCAGGTTCAGCAGGTAGAGGGCGCCGAAGTCGCTCGTGTCTTCGAGCGTGGCCATCAGGGCGAAGCGCGAGGCGAAGGCGTCGGCGGCCAGCGGCGGCAGCGCGTAGCCGGGATCGCGCTGGCTGCGCTCGATCTGCGCGATCGCCGTGATCGGGTCGCTCGTGCTCGCGGCCGGCACGACCGCGGCGAGGTAGTCGTCGATGCGCGCCTGGAACCAGGCCTCGTCGACCTCGCCCGGCCCGACGAGGGGGCCGGGAAAGGCCGGCACGCAGGACGGGCCGCCGAGGAGGGGAGCGAGGAGCAGGGTCGAGACGAGGAGGGCCTTTCGGAGCATGTCCAGCTTCTCCCGTACGGTGCTGTACGTGTTCGGGCCCCCTCCCTTGGCTCGTCAGCCTACCAGACGGTCACCCAAAGGTCGATCTCGGGGTGCGGCGGCTGTACGGCTCCGGGCGCGAGGCCGCCGCCCGCGAGCCCCGTCTACCGTCCGCGCCAGGCCCCGAGCGCGAGGCCGTCGCTCCGCGG
>CAYOIG010000776.1:0-2294 GCA_964403915.1 uncultured Myxococcaceae bacterium | reverse complement strand
CGACTGCCAGCTTCCCGACGAGCAGGAGTCCTGTCCGCACTGCGGGGCTGCCGCGCAGCCCGGCGCCGACATGGTGCTCCTCGCCTCCATGGATCCATTCGAGTCGCGCCGGCTCCTCGATCGCCTGGCCGAGGCGGGCATTCCGTTCGCCGTCGTCAACGACGAGGCGGCGCGCCGCGTCTCGCGCGGCCGGGCCGGGGGCTTCGCGGGCGTCAACATCCTCGTCCCCCTCGAGCAGCACACGGCGGCCGGAGAGATCCAGCAAGCCGTGCTGCGCGAGTCGCTGCCGGGCCTCGCTGAGGATTTCGAGCCCCCGTCCGATGGGGCAGAGGTCTGCCCGGCCTGCGCGACGCCCCTCGCGGGCGATGCGCAACGCTGCGAGGAGTGCGGTCTCGAGTTTCCGGACGTAGGCGCGTAACCGGGCGATGCCGCGCTCGACGCGTGCGCGACACCGCATGCTGTCGCTCACGCTCGCGGCGATGGCCATCGCGTACCTCGACCGCATCTGCATCTCGACCGCAGCACCGGCCATCCGAGACGATCTCGCCCTCACGGACGCACAGATGGGCTACGTCTTCAGCGCCTTCACGCTGACCTATGCCCTCTTCGAGGTGCCGAGCGGCTGGCTCGCCGACCGCTTCGGCGCCCGCGTCATGCTGACGCGCATCGTGATCTGGTGGTCGGCGATGACGGCAGCCACCGGGGCCGCCACGGGCTTCCTCTCCCTGGTGGCGCTGCGGGGCCTCTTCGGCATGGGCGAGGCCGGCGTGCTGCCGAGCATGACCCGCGCCTACGGGCGCTGGCTTCCCTTTCGCGAACGCGGCCGCGCCTTCGGTCTCACGATCATGGCCGCGGCGCTCGGCGGCGCGATGACGCAGCCGCTCGTCGTTGCACTGCTCGAACGCCTCTCCTGGCGACAGGCATTCCCCATCTTCGGCGCGGTCGGCCTCGTGTGGGCCGCGGTCTGGCTCTGGTGGTTCCGTGACGATCCGCGCGAGCACCGCGGCGTGAACGAGGCCGAGCTCGCGCTGATCGGCAGCGACCCGGAGTCTCCCCACGCCCGCGTGCCCTGGGCGGCGATGCTGCGCAGCCGCAGCCTGCTCGCACTGTGCGCGATGTACTTCGGCGCCATCTACGGCTGGTACTTCTACCTGACCTGGCTGCCGACCTACCTGCTGCGTGCGCGGGGCTTCGATTTGCACGCGGTCGGCTGGCTGGCGGCCCTTCCCCTGCTCGCCATCGCTGCGGGCTCCCTCGGCGGCGGAGCGGTGAGCGACCTGCTCGCGCGCCGCTTCGGCGCCCGAGCCGGCCTGCGCCTGCCCGGCCTCGTCGGCCTTCCACTGGCGGCGCTGGCCGTTCTCGGCGCCATCGCCACGTCCGAGCCCCGGACGGCCGCGTACCTGCTGGCGAGCGCGGCCGGGCTCGCCGCGCTCGGCGTTGCGCCGGCCTGGGCCGTCTGCCTCGCAGTCGGCGGCCGGCATGCAGGCGTCGTGAGCGGGGCCATGAACACCTTCGGGAATCTCGGCGGCATGCTGAGCCCCGTCATCGTCGGCTGGTCGCTCACGGCGTGGGGGTCGTGGGAGACTCCGCTCTACTCCGTCGCCGGATTCTACCTGCTCGCCGCCGCGTGCTGGCTCGGCATCGACCCGGAGCAGGCGCTGGGCGAAGCAGGCCCTGCCAGCGCGGGGCACCGGCAGCTCGATGGATCGAAGGCAGCACAGCGCTAAGGGCCTTGCCACGCTATCCCGAACCGAAGACGTACCGTTCTACCAGGCAAGGGGACCCAGCATGCCTTCCGCCGACACCGCGCTCGCCGCAGCCGGACCGCCCGCCCCGGGCGCGGCACGCGGACTGGTTGCCGCGGTTGGCCTCGGCGCGCTGCTCGTCGCACTCGCGCTGTCGCCCGGTCTCGTCGAGCGGCTGCTGTCGCCCGGCGGACGCCTCGATGCGCGCGATCTTGCGTGCCTCGAATCGGTCCGCGGCATCTCTGCGGCTCTCGGCGTCACACTGCTTCTGCTCGCCAGCGCGTGGTCGCGGCTGTTCGCACGCATCTCCGGCGTGGCGACTCTGCTCTTCTTCCTGCCGATCGCCACCTTCCTGGCGATCGTCTGGAGCAAGGTCGTCTTCTTCGGTGCCGACCCGCCTCTCTACCGCTGGCTCGCGCGAGAAGACTCTCTCGCCGAGTGGGCCACCTGGGCGAGCTATCTCGCGGCTGCCCTGCTCGCACTGCCCGCTGCACGCGCGTTTGCGGCTCGGCGCGAGATCCTTCCTGCTTCGCTGCTCGCGCTGCTCGG
>CAYOIG010000775.1:0-3313 GCA_964403915.1 uncultured Myxococcaceae bacterium | reverse complement strand
GGCGCCATCGCGCGGCCGGCGCGAAAGCTCCAGCCGACCTACACCGCAGAGCCGATCCAGGACGGTGAGCGGATGGTGACGCTGCGCCGCGTGGGCGACGTGCAGGTGGCCGGCGCGGTCTACCACGTGCCGGCGGCGACGCATCCGGACTATCCCGCGATCTCGATCCTCTCCGATGTCCTCGGGAACACCCCGTCGGGGCGGCTGTACAAGAGCCTGGTGGAGCCGGGCCTCGCGACCTCGGTGGCGGCCTGGGACATGGCTCTCAAGGAGGCTGGCAGCATGGCCTTCCTGGCCGAGGTGCCCGTTGACCACGATCTAGAGAAGGCCGGCACGACGATGACCACGACGGTCGAAGGTCTCTCCGCGGCGCCGCCCACGGCCGAAGAGGTCGGCCGCGCGCGCAACAAGATCCTGCGCGATCTCGAGATCAGCCTCGCCGATCCGAATGCGCTCGGCGTCGAGCTGTCGGAGTTCATCGCGGCCGGCGACTGGCGCCTGCTCTTCCTCTACCGCGATGCGGTGGAGAAGGTGACGCCCGAGCAGGTGCTGGAGGCGGCGCAGAGGTATCTGCTGCCGTCGAACCGGACCGTCGGCCTCTTCGTCCCGACCGAGAATCCCGCGCGCGCCGAGATCGCGCCGGCGCCCGACGTGCAGGCTCTCGTAGGGAGCTACCAGGGCCGCGAGGCGCTCGCTGCGGGGGAGGCCTTCGACCCGACGCCGCAGAACATCGCGGCGCGGACGCAGGTGGAGGCGCTCGCGAACGGCATGCGGCTCGCGCTGCTGGCGAAGAAGACGCGGGGCGAATCGGTGAACGCCGTGCTCACGCTGCGCATGGGAGACGAGGCCTCGCTCCAGGATCGTGCCACGGTGGCCGAGCTCACGGCTGCGATGCTGACGCGCGGCACGACGAGCATGACCCGGCAGCAGATCCACGACCGCCTGGCCGAGCTGCGCGCCGAGATGAAGGTGTCGGGGGATGCCCAGGGCGTGACGGTCCAGATCCAGGCCCGTCGCGACACACTCGAGAGCGTGCTGCGACTGGTGGCGGATCTGCTGCGCCACCCCGCCTTCCCGAAGGCCGAGCTCGAGACGCTCGTGAAGGAAGAGGTGACGGACATCGAGCAGCATCGGAGCGATCCGCGGGTGGCGGGGATCAATCGGCTGCGCCGGCAGCTCAGCCCCTACCCGAAGGGGCACCCGTCCTACGTCGCGACCTTCGAGGAGGACATCGAGGCGCTCCGCAGCGCCCGTCGCGAGGATCTGGCTGCCTTCCACGAGGCCTTCTACGGCGCGAGCGATGGCCTGCTCGCCGTGGTTGGAGACTTCGATGCCGCGGCGCTGCGCCCGCTCGCTGCCGAGCTCTTCGCCGAATGGCAGAGCCGCACGAAGTTCGTCCGCATCCCGGAGCGGCCGGTTCGCACCGAGACGGCGAAGGATGTGCTGGAGATGCCCGACAAGGCGAGCGCCGTGTTCTTCGCCGGAGCGCCGCTCACGCTCGGCCAGAACAGCCCCGACTACCCGGCCTTCGTGCTCGCCGACTACCTGCTCGGCGGCGGCTTCCTCAACTCGCGCCTCGCTACGCGTATTCGCCAGAAGGAAGGCCTCAGCTACGCGGTGGGCTCGAGCACCAACGCCTCTCCCTTCGAGGAACGCGGCACCTGGCTCGCCTACGCGATGTCGGCGCCCGAGAACACGAGAAAGGCGGCGACGGCGGTGGACGAGGAGCTGCGCCGAGCCCTCGAGAAGGGCTTCGAGGCGAAGGAGGTTGCCGAGGCGAAGACGGGCCTGCTCTCGGAGCGAAAGGGCCGGCGGGCCGACGACGGCTACGTTGCAGGCCTGCTGGTGCAGCGGCTGCACGAGGGGCGCCCGCTCGACTGGGACGCCGCCTACGACGCGCGGATCGAGAAGCTCGAGGCCGGGCAGGTGAGCGAGGCGCTGCGCAAGAACCTCGACCCGAAGCGCCTCACCATCGTCGAGGCCGGGGACTTCTCGAAGTAGTCGCTCCGGCTCACTCGGCGAGCAGGGCCAGCAGGTCGTCTCGCGTGAGCGCGGCCGCGGCGCCGGCCTCGACGAGGGCGGCGAGTGCGAGATCGCGCTTGCGCTCCTGCAGGGCGAGGATGCGCTCCTCGACCGTGTCTTCCGACACGAGTCGGTGTACGATGACGGGACGATCCTGGCCGATGCGATGCGCGCGGTCGGCCGCCTGATCCTCGACGGCCGGGTTCCACCACGGATCGAGCAGGAAGACGTGGTCGGCCGCCGTGAGGTTGAGGCCGACGCCACCGGCGCGGAGCGAGATCAGCAGCACGGGCGGGCCGGCCGGATCCTGGAAGCCCGCCACCACTGCGCCGCGGTCGCGCGTCGAGCCGTCGAGGCGCAGGAAGCCGATCCCTGCGCGCGTGAGCTCCGGCTCCACGAGGTCGAGCAGGCTCGTCCACTGGGAGAAGACGAGCGCCTTGTGCTCCTCGGCGCAGACCTCTTCGAGCGTCTCGCGCAGCAGCTCGAGCTTTGCCGAGCGCTCCGCGTGCTGCCCCGGCACCAGCGACGAATGGCAGGCGGCCTGCCGCAGGCGCAGCAGCGCCTCGAGGGCGACCATCATGCCGCCGCCGGCCGCCAGCTTCTCCTGCACCTCGCGCAGCGTGGAGGCGCGAACGGCATCGTAGACCGCGCGCTCCTCCTCGCTGAGCACGCAGCGAAGCACGACGTCGGTGCGGGGCGGCAGCTCGGGCGCGACCTCGGCCTTGGTGCGCCGCAGCACGAAGGGGCGGATTCGCTCCCGCAGATGCTCGGCGGCGCCGGGCTCGCCCTCTGCGATCGGCCGCGCCACGCGAGCCTCGAACTCCTCGCGCGAGCCGAGCAGGCCCCGGTTGAGCAGGTGGAGCTCGCTCCAGAGCTCCTCGAGCCGGTTCTCGACCGGCGTCCCGGTGAGCGCCATCCGGAAGCCCGCCTCGAGCGACAGCGCAGCCCGGGCCACCTGGCTGTCGGGGTTCTTCACGTTCTGCGCCTCGTCGAGGACCAGCGTGTCCCAGTGCTCGCTCGCGAGAAGCGCTGCGTCGAGACGCAGGATCGCGTAGGTGGTCAGCGTGACGTCCGCCTGTGGATCGAGCGCGCGCTTCGGGCCGTGATACACCGAAATGCGTAGATTTGGCCGGAAGCGGCGCGTCTCGTCCTGCCAGCCGTGCAGCACGCTCGTCGGCGCCACCACCAGCGTGCGGCCCCGGATCGCGCACAGGGCCTCGAGCGTCTTGCCGAGACCCATGTCGTCGGCGAGCAGCGCCCCGAGGCCGGCGTCGCGCAGGAAGCAGAGCCA
>CAYOIG010000774.1:0-7018 GCA_964403915.1 uncultured Myxococcaceae bacterium | reverse complement strand
GGCCTGCACAGCGTCGCCGAGCTGACGAAGTTCGCCATCACGGAAGGGATGACGACGCTCGAGAGCTGAAGCGGCGGCAGGCGGACGCCTCCCGTCAGTGCACGACGACGACTGGCTTGCTCGTCTCGCCGATCACGCGATGCGAGAGGCTCCCGAGCGCGGCACCCGAGAGCGCTCCGCGCCCGCGGCTTCCCATCACGATGAGGTCCGCCTCGGCAGCCGCGTCGACGATCGCGCGCAGCGGAGGCTCCACCTCGATGCGCCAGGCGACGGGCACGCTGGCCGCCTCGCACACGCGCCGGCAGCGATCGAGCTGCGCCTCGGCATCCCGGCGCAGGCCGTGCTCGACCTCGCCGGGGGGGAGCGCCAGTCGCGCGTCCGCGAGCGCGCTCACGCCCGAAAGCCAGCGCAGTTTGCGCGGGTCGATGGCGTGCAGCAGCGTGACGTGACCGCCGGACAGGCGCGCCAGCGAAGCTGCCAGCTCGGTGGCCCGCAGCGACGGCCCGGAGCCGTCCACCGCCACCAGGATGCGCTTCGGAGCCGCGGGCAGCGGCGGCAGCGCCGCCTGCTTCGCCGCCTCGACCTCTGCGGCCTGCGCGCAGCCGAGCGAGCAGAAGCGCACGCTCTGGCTGCCGATCGGCGCCTCGACCGTCACCTCTGCGGGCACGTGGGCCCCGCACTTCGGACACTTCACCAGCATGGATCCTCCCTTGCTACGCGCCGGCTGCGAGTCGCTTCTCCAGCTCCGCCACGCGCAGCCGCGTGGCGATCGCGACGTCCGTGGAGAGGGAGAGACTGTCGATCCCGGCGCGGACGAGCCGCTCCGCGAGCTCAGGATAGTCGCTCGGCGCCTGGCCGCAGATGCCGATCTTGCGCCCGGCCCGGTGCGCCCCCTCGATCGCCATCTCGAGCGCCTTGACCACGGCCGGATTGCGCTCGTCGAAGACGCCCCCGAGGATGCCCGAATCGCGATCGACGCCGAGCACGAGCTGCGTGAGATCATTCGATCCGATCGAGAAGCCGTCGAAGTGACGGGCGAACTCGTCCATCAGCAGCACGTTCGCCGGGATCTCGCACATGGCATAGACCTCGAGCCCTCGCTCACCCCGCCGCAGGCCGTGGCGCGCCATCTCGGCCTGCACGGTCTCGGCCTCGGCGACGGTGCGGCAGAACGGGATCATCACGATCAGGTTCTCGAGCCCCATCTCCTCGCGCACGCGGCGCAGCGCGCGGCACTCGAGGGCGAAGCCCTCCCGGTAGGCAGGGTGCGCGTAGCGCGAGGCGCCCCGGAACCCGATCATCGGGTTCTCCTCCTCCGGCTCGAAGAAGCGTCCGCCGAGCAGGCCGGCGTATTCGTTGGTCTTGAAGTCGGAGAGGCGCACGATCACCGGCCGCGGATGGAAGGCCGCCGCGATGCGGCCCACCCCCTCGGCGAGCTTCTCCTCGAAGAAGGCCGAGCCGTCCGGGTAGCCGCGGATGCGCGCGGCGATCTCGCGGCGCGTCTCGTCGTCGGTGCGCTCGGGATGGATGAGCGCCATGGGGTGAATCCCGATCGCACTGGTGATGATGAACTCCTCGCGCGCAAGGCCAACGCCGTCCACCGGCAGGAAGGAGTGCGCGAAGGCCTGGCCGGGATCACCGAGGTTGACGTAGATGTGCGTGCGCGTGCGGGGAAGATCGCTCACGTCGATTTCGTGGCGATCGAAGCCCAGGATCCCCTCCATCACGACGCCGGTCTCTCCCTCTGCGCAGGAGACCGTCACGGGCTCGCCGTCGCGGAGCAGCACCGTCCCGTTGCCCGTGCCCACCACGCACGGAAGCCCCAGCTCGCGGCTCACGATGGCGGCATGACAGGTTCGCCCGCCGTGATCGGTGACGACCGCGGACGCCGTTCGCAGGATCGGCTCCCAGTCGGGGTCGGTCATGGCCGTCACCAGCACCGAGCCCGGCTTGAAGCGGTGCAGCTCGGCGGAGCTCGTGAGGCGTGCCACCGGGCCGGCCCCGATCTGCGTGCCCACGGCGCGCCCCGAGACACGCACCGGGCCGCGCTCCTTTAGCGCATAGGTGACGAGCTTCGCCGTGTCGCGGTGCGCGTGGGCCGTCTCCGGCCGTGCCTGCACGATGAAGAGGGCGCCGTCCCGCCCGTCCTTGGCCCATTCGATGTCCATCGGCCGCCGCTCGCCCGCGCGCTCGCCGTAGTGCTTTTCGATGGCGATGGCCTGGCGGGCCAGCTCCACCACCTCTTCGCGCGAGAGCACGAACTGGCGCCGCAGCGACTCGGGCACGACCACGTTGCGCGTGCTGCGGCCGCCGCCTTCGTCGTAGACCATGGCGACCTCCTTCGAGCCGAGGCTCCGGGAGATCTCGCGCAGCGTGGTCTTGAAGACGAGATATTCGTCGGGGTTTGCGACCCCCTGCACGATGTTCTCGCCGAGGCCGTAGACCGCGGTGATGAAGACGACGCCGTCGAATCCGCTCTCCGTATCGAGCGTGAAGAGGACGCCCGAGCCGGCCTGATCCGAGCGCACCATCTTCTGGACGCCGACCGAGAGATAGACCTTCTCGTGATCGAAGCCGCGCTCCGCGCGGTACGAGATCGCGCGGTCGGTGAAGAGCGAAGCGAAGCACTTCCGGCAGGCCTCGAGGAGCTGCGGCACGCCGTGAACGTTGAGGTAGCTCTCCTGCTGGCCGGCAAAGCTCGCAGTCGGGAGATCCTCGGCCGTGGCGCTGGAGCGCACCGCCACGTCGGTGGCCTCCTGACCGTACTGGCGCGAGAGCGCGGCGTAGGCCTGCTCGATCTCGCGGATCAGCTCCGGGGGAAGCGGCGCCTCGCGCAGCGCATGGCGTGCGGCGGCGCCGCAGGCGCGCAGCGACTCGACGTCCCCGGGATCGAGGGCAGCCAGCGCCTCACGCAGCCGCGCTCGCACGCCGGCCCCGTCGAGCAGCGCCCGGTAGGCGTCGGCCGTGAGGGCGAAGCCGTCCGGCACGCGAACGCCAAGGGGTGCGAGGGAGCGGATCATCTCCCCGAAGGAGGCGTTCTTCCCGCCCACGAGCGGGATGTCGTCGAGCGTCAGGCTGTCGAAGCGGCGGATGAAACGCAAAGCCCCCTCCTCGTCGGATGAGCCCATCCAAAGCAAGCCGCATGCCGGCGCGAGATGCCGCAGCGTGCGCCCCCTTCTCACAACCCGTGGCCCGCGGTCGCAGCCGCAGGGGCCGATCCGCGTCCTGCGACGCGGAGGCTGGCGCGTGCGTTGCCTTTGCAGATCCGCGCGGCCATCGCCGCGGACGAGCACTCCCGGCACGGCGATGGTGCGAGATGTCGCGCTCCCGAAGGAAGGTGAGTCGAAGCGACGCATTCGCCGGCCACCTCACCAGGGCAGCCGGTCGAGATCGACGTTGCCTCCGGAGAGGATCACGCCTACGCGGCGCGCTCCGCCGAGCGCCGGCCCCATCGCCGCTGCGAGCGCGACGGCGGCGCTCGGCTCGATGAGCTGTTTGGCGCGCTCCCAGGCGAGCCGCATGGCCCGGACGATCTCTTCCTCGGTCACCGTGACGACGTCGTCGACGAGGTCGCGCACCACCGGCCAGGTGAGCTCGCCGAGGCTCGTGAGCAGACCGTCGGCGAGGGTCTTCGGCGCGGTCTGCGGCAGCAGGCGCCCCGCCCGCTTCGAGCGCGCGGCATCGTCGGCGCCGAGGGGCTCTGCGCCGATGATGCGGATGCCGGGCCGCAGCGCCCTGGCGGCGATGCACACGCCCGAGAGCAGCCCGCCGCCACCCAGCGGCGCCACGACGACGTCGAGATCCGGCGCCTGCGCCAGCAGCTCGAGCGCCACCGTACCCTGCCCCGCGATCACGTCGGGATGGTCGTACGGCGGCACGAAATAGCCTCCGGTCTCGGCGAGCACGAGCGCAGCAGTGCGCTCGCGAGCTTCGAGGGTCGGCTCGCAGGAGAGGATGCGCGCGCCGTAGCCGAGAACGGCACTGCGCTTGACGGTCGCTGCGTTCGACGGCATCACGACGTGGGCCGGTATGCCGCGAAGCTTCGCCGCGAGCGCGAGGGCCTGGGCGTGGTTGCCCGAGCTGTGGGTGACGACGCCCCGCGCGGCGACGGAGTCCGGGAGCCTGAGCAGCGCATTGCAGGCGCCCCGGAACTTGAAGGCTCCGGCCTTCTGGAGCTGCTCGCACTTGAGGAGCAGCGATCGGCCGGCCATGCGGTCGAGGGTCGCGCAGGTCTCGACGGGCGTTCGGTGCACGAGGCCACCGATGCGAACGGCAGCCTCTTCGATGGCCGCGAGATCCACGGCGAAGCGTTGCGGCACGCCGGGAGGGGTAGCCCCGCTCCGCGCGACGCGCATCCAGACCTCCAGCGCTCCGGCGGAGGCCGGGAGCCTTGTGGCATCCTTCCGGCCTGCGCCATCCGGAGCCCCCCATGAGCCAGGCCGCTGCCCGCGCTGCCCGCCCCGCTTCGACGCTACTGCTGATCCGCGACGGCCTCAGCGGTCTCGAAGTCTTCCTGGTCGAGCGCCATCACCAGATCGACTTTGCGGGCGGCGCGACGGTGTTTCCGGGCGGGAAGGTCGAGCCCGGCGATCAGGATCCCGCACTGCGGGCCCGCTGCGCCGGCGCCGCGGCCCTCGACGACGACGCGCTCGCCTTCCGCGTGGCGGCCATCCGCGAGGCCTTCGAGGAATGCGGCGTGCTGCTCGCGCGGCCGCGGGGCCAGCAGGCCCTGCTCCCCGTCGCAAGGCTCGCGGACCTGCTCAAGCGCTATCGGGCCGAAGTGCGCGAGCATCGCGTCTCCATCGCAGATCTCGCCGGCGCCGAAGACCTCGAGCTCGCCTGCGATCTGCTCGTGCCCTTCGCCCACTGGATCACGCCCGAGGGCATGCCGAAGCGCTTCGACACCTGGTTCTTCCTGATGGCGGCGCCGCCCGGGCAGTTCGCCGCCCACGACGGAACGGAGTCCGTGGACTCGACCTGGATCTCTCCGCGCCGCGCCCTCGAGCAGGCCGATGCGGGCAAGCGCACCGTCATCTTCCCCACCCGCATGAACCTCGCGAAGCTCGCCCGCAGCAGCACCACGGCCGAGGCCGTCGCGGCCGCGCGCACGGCACGCATCGTAACCGTGCTACCGCGCATCGAGCGCGGGCCCGGCGGCCTGGTACTCCGGATCCCCGCCGAGGCCGACTACGATCTCGTCGAGGCGCCCATCGATTCCCTCGCCGTTCGCTGAGCGGAGGCGGGTCGGCCGGAGCCGCACCGATCAGCCCCGCATCAGCTCCCGCAGCGCGCGCATGCCGACCGTCTTGACGCCGGCCTCCGCCAGCGCCTGCCGGCCGGCCTCGCCTCCGTAGAAGGCGCGCTCGAAGTCGCGCTGATGCTCGCCGAAGGTCATGGCCGCACGCAGCTCCTCGCCGCCGCGGGCCGGATGGCAGATGAGATACGTGATGCCCCGGGCGAGGCGCGCGATGCGGGAGCGGTTGTGCGCGTGGCCTTCGCCGTCGGGGAAGTCGAGGGACTCGGCGTCGAAGGCATCGAGGATCGGAACGCGCGCGTCTTCGAGCATCGCCGTCAACCCCGCGAAGAGCTTCTCCGCGCCAGCGAAGCCGCGTGCGGCGAGGATCTCCGGATCGGGCCGCACCGCGAAGGCGGGCACGCGGAACTCGCGCGCGAGCTTTGCGTAGACGGGTACGAACTGCGGAAAGAAGACCGTTCCCATGTGCGAGTCGATGTGCGTAACGTCGACACCGGCCGCGAGAGCCCTCTCGATCTGTGCGCGCAGCTCGATCTCGACCTCCTCGGGCCGCGCCTTCTTCGCGACCTCGAGCGCCGTGCGCGGCAGGTAGCCGTCGTCATCGAGCAGAGACGGCACGCGGTCACGCGAGGCCACCGGCCCCCAGCGGTAGCTCACCCATTCGGCCGTGAGCGTGAGATGAACGCCCAGATCGAGGTCGGGATTTGCCCGGGCGAGGGCAGCCGCCTCCTCGAACCAGGGACACGGCACCATGATGCTGCCGCAGGTGGCCGGCCCGTTGCGAAGCGCCTCGAAGGCTCCTTCGTTGGCGGCATGACACATTCCGACGTCGTCGCAGTGCACGATGGCGACGCGGTCGCTGGGCGCGAAGCCGAGGCGTTCGGCGAGCGTGGGCGGCATGGCGGGCTCCTTCTGGGAATCGGGATCCTACCCCGCGACGGCACCCGACGCGCCGGGTCCGGGCCCGGCGTGTTACCGTCCGCGGCCATGCCGGCCCTCGATCTTCCGAAGCTCGCCCGTGCCGCGGAAGCCGCCTGTGAGCTCGCGCGGGCCGAGATCCTGCCGCGCTTCCGCAACGTCGCCGTCGAAATCAAATCCGACGGCTCGCCCGTGACCGAGGCCGATCGGGCAGCCGAGCAGGCGCTGCGCCGGGCCCTGCGCAGCGCCCTTCCCGAGGCCGCGATCCTCGGCGAGGAGTTCGGCGCCGAGGGCGGCAGCGGTGCGAGCCTCGAGTGGGTGATCGATCCCATCGACGGCACCATCGCCTTCTCGCGCGGGATCCCGCTCTTCGGAACGCTGCTGGCGCTGCTCGAGGACGGTGAGCCCGTTCTCGGCGTCATCGACTGCTGCGCCATCGATGAGCGGACGCTGGGCTGGAAGGGGGGCGGCTGCTTCCGGAACGGCACGCCGGTTCGCGCCTCGCAGGCCGCCGAGCTCGGCCGGGCCCTCGTCTCGCACGGCGACGTCTTCTGCTTCGACCGCGCCGGCCAGCGCGCCGTCTTCGAGCGCATGGCGCGCGAGATCCCGATGCTGCGCGGCTACACCGACGCCTTCGGTCACGCGCAGACCTGCGCGGGCGCGATCGACGCCATGGTGGACCTCGACCTCAATCCGTGGGACATGGCCGCAACGAGGATCCTCGTCCCCGAAGCCGGCGGCCGCTGCGTGGTGACGCCGAAGCAGCCGAACGGCAAGACGGGTCTCGTCTTCGGCGCGCCCGCGCTGGTCGAGCAGCTCGCCGGGTGGCTCGGAGCGTGACGAGGC
>CAYOIG010000773.1:0-2124 GCA_964403915.1 uncultured Myxococcaceae bacterium | reverse complement strand
GAGGGTCGGCAGCGAGCCCTGCAGCACGAGATCGACCGGCAGGATCGACTCCCGGCCGCGGACGAGCCCGTACTTGTCGCGGAGGCCCTTGAAGACGTAGTCCGACTCGGCACCTGGCCGCTGATCCGGTGAGCTGGCGAGTCCGAGCCGGGCCTGCTCGAAGAAGAGGTCGCGCCGCGCGTCGGGATCCTGTCCGTTTCCCGGGTCGATCAGCTCGTTGCGGATCGAGGTCTCCTCGAGAAGCGCTACCACGCGTGCGAGGCGCTCTGCCGAGATCTGCTTGCGCACGATCACGGGCGGATCCGATTCGCTGCCGCTCGCGGCGACGAAGCGGAGCTCGAGCAGCTGGCCTCCCGCGAGCACCACTCCGTCGGGGTGGAGCTCGCCGTTGCGTACGCTGCCGTCGAGAGAGGCCGGCTGGATGCCGAAGCCCTCGGGCCCGGCCACGGCCGCGTTCTCGCGCAGGAAGTTCCGCGTGACGCGAACCTGCTGGGGAGTCGCCTTGGCGACCTCCTCGCGGACGAAGAGACCGGCCTCGCGGCCGGCCTCGGTGGTGGGGAACTCCTGCGCCGCTCGCTGGGCGAGAAAGACGCGCAGGTCACGCCGCTTCTCCTTCTTCGCGATCTCGAGCACCTGCTTCGCCGCCTTCTCGCGCAGCTCGGCGACGGTGTCGGGATCGGTCTCGCCTTCCTTTACCAGCTCGTAGGCGGCGGCGTAGTTCCCCGCATCGCTCTCCTTCCCGATCAGGAACTCGCGCACGGCCGCCGCATACTCCCCGTCCGGATGGCGGGCGAGGTAGGCGCGGGCGTGCTGCTGCGGGGCGCGTCCGAACATGTTCTGATCGAGCCACGGGTAGCGGACGAGCCGATTCGGCAATGCGGTGACGATCTCGACGATCGATGGCACCTCGATCAGCCACTCGACCGGCCGCGGCAGATCGCGGTCGCGCGCACCGCCGGCGAGAGGGCCGAGAAAGACCCAGGACAGCCGCGCGCCGGTCTCCTTCGTGCGTGCGGCGAGGAAGGCGCCGTAGGGGTTGGTGTCGGCGCTGGTGAGCAGCAGGCCCGCGTGTCGCGCCATGTTCGGGCCGTCCTCGTCGTCTTCTCCCTTCGACAGCGATGAGAGCTCTTCCCACATCTCCGTCTCGTGCCGCGACTCGCCGAGCGTCATGGCGCGCGCGAAGCGGGCCTCGTCGGCGAACGGGCCCTCGGGGTCGACGTCGAGCAACCTGCGGGCCTCTCCAGCCACGTCGCCGCGTGGATCGAGCAGCGCCACGGCGAGCGGCCTCGCAGCGATCGGCGCCGGATCCCGGCCGGTGTCTCGCGCGACCTCGAGCGCGCGGCCGCGGTCGCCTCGCTCGGCCAGGAGCCGCTTCGCTGCCTCGTCGCGCAGCTCCATGGCTTCGGCATCCTCGGGCACGAAGCTCAGCGCGCGCTCCGCGGCCAGCAGAGCGACGCGGGCATTGCCCGCCTCGAGGGCGCGGCGCGCCGTGCGCAGGCTCTTGTCACGCTGCGTGCGCGCGAGACGCGCCTGATCCTCTTCGATGCGCGCGGCCACCTCGGGTGCTTCGGCCGATTCGGGAGACTCCGCGAGAAAGCGCCTCTCGTGCACCATGGCCTGGCGCTCAGCGGTGCTGATCTCGTCTTCGAGATGTTTCGAGATGGCGAGGCCGAGCAGCGCCTTGCCGAGGCTGGCCGCGGCAGACACACCGGAGAGTGCTGCGCGACCGAGCGGCTCGGCAATCACGTTGAAGATGCTAGCGATGGCGTTCGTGCGCGCGTCACGCCGGCGCGCCTCCGCGAGCCGAAGCGGCTCGTCGGCGAGAGTCTGCTCGAGCCGCGTGCGAAGCGCGGGATCGAGATCATCACGCTCGACGAGGGCCTCGGCGGCGCGGACGTAGGTCGTGTGATCGTCACTGGCGGCGGCCGCCAGATCTTTCGCTACCGGGACGAGGCCGGTCTGCTTGCCAGCGTTCGACATCTCTTCTGCGTCGAGCGATTCGAGACGCGAGAGAGACTGCGTGACACCGGGGCGGCTCGAGGCGAGGGCGGCGGCCGCGAGATCGCGGGCCGCGAGATCGGCGTCGTCGGGCACGAGCGCTCGTGCACCGGGCAGCGGCTGCAG
>CAYOIG010000772.1:0-1750 GCA_964403915.1 uncultured Myxococcaceae bacterium | reverse complement strand
CTCGAGGCGTCGCGCGCGCGTTCGGCCCGCTCCTTCTCGGCGCGCTGCTGCTCGCCGCTCTCGTTCGATACACCTGGGTCCTGCCGACCTATTCGGCCGTAAAGGCGAGCTATCTGCTCCCGGCCGCTCTGCCCGCGTCACTCCTGCTCGCGTGGGGCCTCGCCGATCGCTCGCCTCGCGTGCACGAATTGGCTCGCAGCTTCTGCCTCGCCCTCTCTCTCGTCGCGAGCGGCGTGCTCTGGCAAGGATGGTGGGCGTAATGGCCTCTGGAATGCGCCATCTCGCCGCGGTGCTCCTGCTCGCGGTCTCGTGTGCGCGGGAGAGGACACCCGACGACGTCGTTCGCCTCTACTTCGCGAGTATCGGTCGGGATCCGGTCCGCTCGGGAGCGCTCGTCACCGAGGGCTTCCAGATGCGGCATGGGATGCGGTACTCGACGAGCGCGCAGGCCGCAGACTGGGATCGCCGCGTGCGGTCTGCGCAGCCGGGTATGCGGATGCAGGAGCGCCAGGCGGGTCCGGCCGCCCGCTCGCGCAGCGAAGCCGAGGCGATGTGGCTCGCCACCCAGATCAAGGAGGGCTTCACCGACCGCGCGGCGCGGCTCTCGATCTCTCCCCTCGCCCAGACGCTGAACGATGACACCGCAGAGGTCGCCGTACGGATCGCCTCGCCCGAGTCTCCCCCGTTCGTGCAGCGGTTCTTTCTGTCCAGCGGCACGGACGGCCGCTGGCGCATTGATCGCATCGAGCAGGAGGGCGTCGGAGAGCGCAGCCTCGCGGATGCCTTCGTCGCCGCGCCCTCCGAGGCGCTGCGCCGCCGCCTCGCCGCCGCGCTCGGCGTGCCGGCGGAATGAGTCCGAAGCACGAGCTCGCGGAAGCGGTCCATGAGGAGCGTTGATGGCCGGTGAAGACTCGGAGACATCCGCCGGCAGGCCGACGCGAGCCGGACTTCACCGCGATCTCGGCATCGTGGCCGCTCTACTCGGCGCGTACGTCGCGATGGCGCTTCTCGTTCCCGTTCACCACGACTTCCCGATGGGCGACTCGTGGAGCTTCGCGTGGAGCGCGAGAGAGCTCGTCGATCACGGTCGTGTCCGCTTGAACGATATCCAGGGAATGAATCTGGTGGCTCAGCTCGTGCTCGCTTGGCCAGCGGGCATGCTCTTCGGGCCCGAGCCAGCCGTGCTGAACGATTTCACGTTCGTGCTGTCTGCGGCCACACTCTCGAGTTTCTATTGTCTCCTGCGTGTGATCGGATTCAACAGCGCACGTGCGGCGCTCGGCGTGTTTACCTTGTTCGCGAATCCGATCTGGCTGGCACAGTCGTTGAGCTTCGAGACGGAGATCCCGTTCCTCTTTTTCGGCATCCTGGGGGCGCTTCTCCTCCTGCGGTGGGACCGGGCCGTCGGAGGCAGCGCTTCGTATTGGGGCGCCTGGATCTGCTTCGCGGCTGCAACCCTCATCCGTCAGCACGGCCTGGTCTTCTCACTTGCCGGCGCGGGCTACGCGGCATGGGTTCGCCCGGCTCGGCGAGCTCCTGCTGCTCCGATCTTGCTCCCGATCCTCGCGCTCGTCGCCTCCTACGTGTGGCTGAGCATCGGGCCGGGTGTTCCAAGGGCCTTTACGTGGCACCAGAACCTCTTGCTCGACGAGCTCGCGCATCCTGCGGCATTTCTCCTGCGGCGCTTTGCCGGAGTCGTCGAGACCGCGAACTACCTGGGGCTCTTCCTCCTTCCGCTGGCGCCGCTGCT
>CAYOIG010000771.1:0-9741 GCA_964403915.1 uncultured Myxococcaceae bacterium | reverse complement strand
GTAAGCGCGCTTGATCCATCGGACAAAAATACTCTCCTGTTCGCCCACCTTCCCGCGAATGAGAATGGCCACCAGCGCCGGAATCACGGTCAACGACAGCACGAACGCCGCCACGAGCGCGAAGATCACCGTCATCGCCATCGGGCGGAACATCTTCCCTTCGACGCCGGTGAGAAACAGGATCGGGATGTAGACGGTGATGATGATGGCGCCGCCGTAGACCGCGGAGCCGAGCACTTGCTTGCTGCCGGCGAGGGTCACCTCCATGCGCTCTTGGAGCGTGAGCTTCCGGCCGAGCTCGTGCTGCTTCTCGGCGAGCAGCCGCAGGCAGTTCTCGACGATGATGACGGCGCCGTCGACGATCAGGCCGAAGTCGATCGCGCCGAGGCTCATCAGGTTCCCGCTCGTGCGCGTCTGCACCATGGCGGTCGCGGTGAGGAGCATCGAGAGGGGGATCGCCAGTGCCGTGATCAGCGCGGCCCGGATGTTCCCGAGCAGCAGGAACAGCACCACGATCACGAGCACGGCGCCCTCGACGAGGTTCCGCTGAACGGTCGCGATCGTGGCGTCCACGAGCGCGGTGCGGTTCAGCACCGTCTTCGCGCGCACGCCAGGCGGAAGCGTGCGGTTCACCTCGGCCATCTTCCGGTCGACGGCGTCGGCGACCGAGCGGCTGTTCTCGCCGATCAGCATGAGCGCCGTGCCGACGACGACCTCCTCGCCGTTCTCGCTCGCGCTGCCGGTGCGGAGCTCGCGCTCGATCCCGACCCAGGCGACGTCGCGCACGTAGATCGGCGTCCCACGCCGCTCGCCGACGACGATCGAGGCGAGCTGCGAGGCGCGCTCGACGCGCCCGGCTGCCCGCACGAGGTAGGCCTCGCCGCGGTCCTCGATGTAGCCCGCGCCTGTGCTGCGGTTGTTCTTCTCGAGCGCGTCGAGCACGTCCTGAAACGTGAGCCCATGCGCGACCAGGCGCCGCGGATCGGGCTGCACGTGGTACTGCTTCACGTAGCCGCCGATCGCGTCGACCCCGGCGACCCCCTTTACCGACTTCACTTGCGGCCGGATGATCCAGTCCTGCACCGTCCGCAGGTAGGAGGCTTTCTCGACCGGGGTCCGCAAGTGCTCGCCTTCGGGCGTCAGGTACGAGCCGTCGGGCTGCGGTCCGGGGCCGGGCTCGTGGGCCGCGCCGGCGTCGGCCGGCTCGTACTCCACCGTCCACATGTAGATCTCGCCGAGCCCGGTCGAGATCGCTCCCATGCGCGGATCCGCATCGGGGGGCAGGCTCTCGCGCACCTCGCCGATGCGTTCGGCGACCTGCTGGCGCGCGAAGTAAATGCTGACGTCGTCCTCGAAGACCGCGGTGATCTGTGAGAAGCCGTTGCGCGACAGCGAGCGCGTGTAGGTGAGGCCGGGAATGCCGGCCAGCGCCGTCTCGATCGGGAAGGTCACCTGCTTCTCGACCTCGACGGGCGAGAGCGAGGCGACGACGGTGTTGACCTGAACTTGGTTGTTCGTGATATCCGGAACCGCATCGATCGGGAGCCGTCCGAGCGAGTAGACGCCGATCCCGCCGAGCACCGCGACGGCGAAGACCACCGCGACGCGGTTGCGGATCGAGAAGCCGATCAGGCGTTCGAGCATGTTCCGTGCCCCCTCAGTGCTCGTGCTCGGCCTCTGCCTTGGCGAGCTCCGCCTTCAGCAGAAACGTGTTGGTAACGGCGATCCGCTCCCCCGCGCCGAGGCCGGAGAGCACCTCGATGCGGCTCTCGCCCTCGCGCCCGAGCGTCACCGCGCGGGGAGCAAAGCCCGCAGGCGTCTCGACGAACACCGAGGGGCGCCCCTCGAAGCTCTGGATCGCCTCGCGCGACACCACGACCGCCGCCTCCGCGGTGTCGAGCGTATGGGCGGTCACGAACATGCCGGGGAGGAACTTCCGCGCCGGGTTCTGGAGCACGACCCGTGCGGTCGCGGTGCGCGTCACCTGGTCGACGGCTGGTGTCAGGTACGAGATCTCGCCCTCGGCATCTGGCCCCTCGTTCACGGCGTGAATGCGGACGCGCTGGCCCATCACGATGCGCTCGAGATCCTTCTGGTACACGGAGAGGTCGACCCACACGCTGCTCAGGTCGGCGACCACGAAGGCCTGCTTCTCGCGGTCCACCGCCTCGCCGCGGGTCAGGTGCTTCGCGAGCACGATCCCGTCGATGAGCGTCTTCAGGCTGTAGGGCGCGAGGCTGTCGCTGCTCTCGATGATCGCGAGGACGTCGTCGGCCTTGACCAGATCGCCGGCGTTCTTGCGCACCTCGCGCACGATTCCCGGGAAGCGCGGGACAATGTGCGCGAGGCGATCCCCGTTCGGGTGCACCTCGCCGAGAAGCTCGGTGCCCGAGTCGATCGCGCCGGGACCCGCCGCGGCAACCTCTATGCCGGCCGCAGCAAGCTGCTCCGCGCTGAGCTGCACGGCCTCCGGCACGGCCTCTCCGTGCCCCTCGGAGCCTTCTTCGGCGTGAGCCCCCTCGCCCTCTCGATGGTCGTCGTGGTGCTCCTCGCTCTCGGCATGCGCGGGGGCGGAGTCGCCTTCGCCTCCGCCACACCCGACCGGCGCGGCCAGGAGGGAGAGGAGTGCGAAGGTGACGGCGAAGCGCTCGAGTTCTCGTTTCACGGCGTGGATCTCCCTTCGAGGTCGGAGAGCGGCGTCCCGGTGAGGCGCTCGAGGTCCGTCGCTGCAAAGTGGAAGGCCGCGAGCGCGTCTAGCAGCTCGCGGCGCGCGTCGAAGAGCGTGCGCTGCGCGTCGAGCACCTCGACGTACCGGAAGAGGCCCGTCGCGTAGCCACGGCGCGTCTCCTGGAATACGCGCTCGGCGCGCGGGATGATGCGGTCGCGCAGCGCCTCGATCTCGACGTGTGCGATCGAGAGCGTCCGTTGCCCTGCGGTGAGCGCGGTGCGCACCGAGACATCCGCCAGACGGCGCTCGGCTTGCGCACGCGCGAGGCGATAGCGCGTGTCGAGGATGTTCCCTCGATTGCGGTCGAAGAGCGGGAGAGGAACGCTGACGCCCGCGACGAGGCCGGTGTCGCTGCCCTCGGCGTAGTGGCGGGCGCCGAGAGAAACGGTCACGTCGGGGATGCGACGAGCGCGCTCGACAGCGATGGCGGCTTCGCGCTGGCCGACCTCCGCGTTCCAGCGCGCGAGCTCGGGACTCTCGGGCGCCGCGGCGAGTAGGGAGTCGAGGGCCGGCAGCGGCGGCAGCGTCCCGAGGTCCCCGCGAACCCATTCGAATCGGGCCTGCGATTCCCCCCAGGTTGCAGCGAGCCACACGCGCGCCGCATCGAGCTCCTTCGCGCTTCGCAAGACCTCGAGCTGCACGCGCTCGAGCGTCACGCGCGCGCGCTCCTCCTCGACGGGCGAGACCGCGCCCGCGCGAACGGTCGAGGCCACCGAGCGCAGGGTCTCGGCGGCGAGCGACTCGAGCTCGCGAACGAGGTCCTGCCGCTTCTGCAACGCGAGCACCGCGACGAAGGACTTCGTCGTATCCGTGAGCACGGCGAGGCGCCGGGTCTCGAAGTCCCAGCCCGCGAGCGCGGTCTCGCGCTCCGCGAGCTGGACGCGTGCCGAGCGTTTGCCGCCGAGTTCGACGAGCTGCGCGAGGCTCAGCGTCGTCTGCGCGGAGTCGAAGCCTTTGCGGTCCCCGGTTCCCGCGAAGTCCTCCAGCTCGACCCCGAGCGCGGGATTGGGCCTCGCCGCCGCCTGGAGCGCAAGCGCCTCGCGGGAGCGCACGTCGTAGGAGAGCGTCGCGAGGTCGGGGCTTCCTTGTAGTGCCGCCGCGATCGCGTCGGCGAGCGTGATCTCGCCCGACGGCGTCGGCGCCGCAGCGAGGGGCCGATCGGGATCGGTCGGCGCCTCGAACGTGGGGTGGCCTCTGCCGAGCGGCCTCGGCGTGGCCGTGTCGTCTGCACGCGCGGGTGTGGCGCTTGCTGCGAGTAGCCAACCCGCTGCCGCCCCGAGGAATAGAAGCGAGAAGACTCGTCTAACTCGTTGCATCGCATCGTCCGATCGAGCCACGGCCGGTGTGGGCCGCGCGCTCGATGAAGGGCCAAGAGAGGCCGCGCATTCGCGCGACCTCGCGAGCATCCGCCGCGCGTCAGAGCAGCGGTTGGCTTGGCGCGATCAGACGAGGAGAACGATGGTTCGGTGCGCGCGGAGCGTGGGACTCGCGAGCCCCCAGCCGGTCCGGTGCCGAATCAGCGGCGGCGCGCTTGGGGGCGCCGCGACGGGTACCGGAACAGAGATTGCGACCGGAGTCGCGATCTCGGAATTCACGTCCGAGCGGAGCGCGGTCTGCACGAGGGCGGTGTCGCTGCACGCTTCGACCGGCGGTGCGCCGAAGGTGATTCCGGCGCGAAGAGGGACGCCGCAAGGCGTGATCTCGACGGCGGTCTCGATGGCTACGTGACCACCCTCGCCAACACACAGGACGAGGCCCGGAGCGGCGAACGCGCCGACGAACGCCAGGAGGCTCAGCAGAATCCCGGCAACTCGCCTATGAGGCTTTCCCATCCCGCGTTCCTTCGAGAGCGATGGACGACCGGATCGGCCGCCGCCGTCCTCGCCTTGAGTAGCGCTCGCGCAAAGAACTAGGCGGCTGGAGGCCTTTCCGCCACTCCTGCCCGCCGCAGCACCTCCAGATGCCGCGTCCGCCGGCGGCGTCAAGGCACCGCTGCGCTCGCCTTCGGCGTCCTTGACTCCGCCTCCTTCGGACGCGGCAGACGGCTGTGAGCGACCAGAGCCGGGGGCCCTGGCCGCAGGGCGGCCGGCGAACACGAACCATTCGAAGGAGGCAGAGATGGCGAAGGCGAGGTTTCGACTCGGAAGGCTGGTGAGCACACCCGGCGCGCTTGAGCGCGTCGCTCACGGCGAGATGCTCCGGGCGCTCGGGCGCCACGTGACCGGCGATTGGGGGAACGTCTGCCGCGAGGACGCCGAGGCGAACGAATCGGCGTTGCACGAGAGAGCGCGGCTTCTCTCCGCGTACACGACAGAGGAGGGCGTGCGCTTCTGGATCATTACGGAGGCCGATCGGTCGCTGACCACGGTGCTCCTGCCCGAGGAGTACTGACGTGCGCGCCGCCGGCGACGGGCCGAACTCGCCGCCCCCGCGGCCGTGCCCGCGCGACGCTACGCGCGAGGAGTGGGAGGCCTGGCATGCGTCGCTCACCTGGGACGAGCAGCTCCGGCGCGGAGACCTCGACCCGCCGGAGCACGAGCACAGCGAGGCCGACAACGCGAAGGCCGACGCGCGCGAGGCGCGGCGCCGAGCGCAGGGCTGGAATCCCGATCCCTTCTCCTACGCAGCGGACCGCTGCGCTGGACCGTGGCCTCGCGTCGATCAGATCGAGGCCCCTGCCCTCTCGAACACCTGGCGGATGGATTCTACCGCCGGCTACTCGCCCGGCGGCTTCGCGCGGCGGATGCGGCAGGTTTCCTATCGCGAGCTGATCGAAGAGCGCATGCCCGCTCGTGCGCAGCGCGATGCCGCGGCGCGGCTCGCGTGGCTCCTCCAAGCGATCGAGCGTGAGGAAGCCTCGCTGCGCGATGCCATCAAGTGCGTGCTCCGGGAACGCCACGGTCGGCTCTCGGAGGAGGAGCGCGGCGCCACGGTGCGCGCGATCGCGTGGAACCATCTCCTCGCGAGCCGCTGCCAGCTTCGCGCCCTCCGCGAGCTCGCGAAGCAGACGCGCGCAGAAACTCCGCGCCAGCGACGCCAGCTCGCGCTGTTCTGACTCGTCTGCCGCGCGTGCGAGTCGCATCCGTCTCGTTCTTGCGCTGACGGCGCTCCGCGCGGGGTCGCGGCCGACGGCCGCTTGCGCCTTCGCCTCTCGCAGGTCCCGCGCCGACCCGCTGGGTCGTCACGGTCCCCGCAGCGGGCTCCGTCGCATCCCCGCGCGTCGCTGCCGCCTGTCCTTCGGCGCTGCGCGCGGTCGGTCCCCAGGTCCGGCGGAGGGGCCGACCCCGCGCAACGCGGAGGACACCACCGTGCGCAAGAACGAAACGACGAACGACCTCTTCACCGCTGCACGCGAGCTACTCGGCGAAGGCCTCGGCGGCACGATCGCCCACACGCTCCGGTGCATGGAGATCGCGGAGGAGGAGATCGCCGCCGCGAAGGCCCGCCATCCGCTGCTCGCCGCACAGCTGCACGACGGCTTCCGCGAACTCTGCCCGCCGGCGGTGCTGCGCGAGGCAGGCGAGCGGCTCTACCGCACGTATTGCCGCGAGATGCTTGCGCGGATCGCAGCCGGATCGCCCCTCAGCTCCGCAACAACTGCCGAGCTGCTGGCCGTGCTCCAGGCGATGTCGCTCGCCGCTCCGCTCGAGCGCGCTGCGACGGTCCTCTACTGGAACCGCTTCGCCGAGACCTTCCCCGCCGATGCGGCGCGGCTTCGCTGCGAGATCGGCCCCGTCGCGGCCGACAGCTACGACGAGGTGCGCGCTAAGGAGCTTGAGACGAAGCTCCGGCGGCAGCTCGTCCACGCGCGCGCCAAGTCTCGCACGGCGAGATGCTTGGGGCGCTCGGGCGCCACGTGACCGGGGCGTCGACTTGCCGCGGGGGCCGGCTGTTCGACACGCCCGATGTCCTACTCCGCGGCCGGCGGGAGCGTCCAGGCTCGTGCGAGGTTGCGGGTCGCCGCCACGCTGATGATCTCGGTGAGCTTCTCGTTGGCGGCCAGGTCGCTGGCGAGGTCGATGCGTCGGAGGATGCGGTCGGCACTCTCGCGAGCGAGCTCGATGGCGCGATCGACGTCCGCACTCACCATCCGTCCGTTGCGCTTCGCGAACCGCCCGGCGACGAGCACGTGCTCGACGTTCGCTGCAGTGGCCTGTGCGACCAAGCAGCCGACGGGATCGGCCATCGGGCTGACGTTCAGCCGACGGCCGCCGATCACCACCACGTCCGCCTGCTTGCCTGGCGTCAGGGTCCCGATTCGGCTTTCCATGCCGAGAGCGTGCGCGCCATTGACGGTCGCCCAGCGCAGCGCATCGCGCACGCCGAAGCGAAGCGCGGGCGGCATCTCGTGGCGTCCGTTGTATCCGTCGTTGTGCCGGCAACGCTCGGCTTGCAGCGCGATTCGCATTTGGCCGAAGAGGTCGCCGGAGTTGCACGAGGTTGTGTCGCAGGAGAGGCTCGGCCGGATTCCGGCGTCGATGGCGCGGCCGATGATCGGATGGCCCATGCCCATCTGCATCTCGGTCTCCGGGCTCGAGGAGATCTTGCAGTCGTGATCGGCGAGCCGGCGCAGGTCGCGCGGCGTCAGCGAGTTGCAGTGGATGTGGACCTGCTCCGGGCCGAGCAAGCCGTGGTGGTCGAGCTCGCGCAAGCCTTGGGAGACCGGCGACCCCCACACGCCGCCCGTGTGAAGCGCCGCCGGAACGCCCATCTCACGCGCAGACCGGACCTGTGCCATCGACTCCTCGAACGGCACGAGGCCCAGCTCAGCGAAGGCCACGCCCATCCTGACGAGCCCGTCGTCGCTGGCGAGCTGCTGCGCGCGGATCCGTCGAGCATCCGCGAGCCGGGCGGCGTTGTCGGCGAACCCGTTCTTGGGCGAGGCGACTGCGTGATACCCGTACGCGAAGACCGCCCGGCAGCCCGCCTGGCGCAGGCCTCGCAGCGCCTCGTCGGCGTGGTCGGGTGTGGCGATGGAGTGGCAGAAGTCGAGCAGCGTCGTCACGCCCGCATCCAGTGCTTCGAGCGCGCCGAGCAGCGTGCCGGCGTAGAGATCTTCCGGTCCGCAGGCCGGCGAGATCTTCAGCCGGATCGCGCGCACGTATTGCTCGTGCGTCCAATCGGCCGCCACGCCGCGGAACGCCGTCTGCCGGGTGTGGCGGTGAGTGTCGACGAAGCCCGGCATGACGACGTGCCCGCGAACGTCGACGACTTCGGCGTCGCCAGCGCCAAGGGCTCGAGCGACGGCGACGATGCGATCGTCCTCGATCAGGACGTCGCCACTCGGGAGCTCGCCGAGCTCGGAGTCGAACGTCAGGACGTAGCCACCGCGGAGGACGGTGCGCCTGGTCATTCGTCGCTGGCGTCCCACGGCACGGCCGCCGAGGTCCAGTGCGTGATCTTCTCCTCCTGATCGTTCCGCTGCAGGTGCCGCGGCGGCGTGGCGAACGTGGAGTACGGACGGCAGCGGATCACGACCCGTCCTTCCCGCTCCGCCATCTGCTGGACGACAGGCCTCGCCTCGTCGGGAAGCCGCTTGCCCGACATCCGCCAGCCGCCCGCCATCATCACGTCCACGACGAGATCCGGGGTCGTGTCGATGCGAGCGTCGCAATAGACGTGGACGTAAGTGAAAGGCCAGCGCTCATCGAGAACGCAGAGGCTCACCTTGCCGGTGCGCGCGACCGCCTGCGCCTTCGCGCGACCCCTCATCGTGGAGATCAGGAGCTCGTCGTCGTCGGTCGGTACGTAGTAGACGACCGACATCGACGGACCGTCGGCGCGCCTCCCGTATCCGAAGATGCAGGTTCGGTGTGTGCGCACGAATTCGCGCCGCTCGGACGGGCGCATGTCGCGATCGGTCGGGGCCACGAAGGGCTCCGCCGCCCACGGCAACAGATTCACGATGCTTCCTCCTTCGATCACGATCGGACGCTTCGATAAGATATGAGCGAGCGCTCACTTTTTTTACTCGCATTCCGGAGAGGAGAGCGGCGATGCGCCAACGCGTACGTACGTTCCCGAAAAAACAGCCGAAGCAGGAACGCGCGCGGGAGACCGTCGAGGCCATTCTCACGGCGACTGCTCGCATTCTGGTGCGCGACGGCTTCGAGCGGGCGAGCACGAACCGCATCGCCGACCGGGCGGGTGTCAGCGTCGGATCCCTCTACCACTACTTCCCCAACAAGCAGTCGCTCGTCGCCGCGCTGATGGAGCGCCACATCCGCGCCATGTATGCCGTGCTCGAACGCGAGATCTCACGGCTCCCGGCGTTGCCGCTCCGCCGTGCAGTGCGGGAGCTGGTCGAGCTCATGATCCGCGCTCACGCCGTCGAGCCGAAGCTCCACCGCGTGTTCGCAGAGCAGGTTCCGCGCGTCGGCCCACTCGAGCGGATCGTCGAGCTGGAGCGGCGCTTCGAGGAGCTCACGCGGGACGTGCTCGAGAGCCTGAGTCCGCGCGTGCGCCCACGGAATCTCGAGATCGCGGCCTTCGTCGTCATCCAGGCCGTCGAAGCGCTGACGCACGCGGCGGTTCTCTACCACCCCGAAAAGCTCGCCGACGAAGAGTTCGTCGACGAGGTGGTGGAGCTGGTCGTGCGCTACCTGAACCCTTGACCCCGTGCCGACGACGATGCCCCGTCCCAGCCGGCCATCGCGCGCGGCGCCCAGCGCGCGATGGCCGCGTTGAGCGATCCCCAACAGCCTCGGCCCGCGTTCTCCCGAATCACCGCTTGCCGCGCCGTCTGTCGTTCCCCGTCGCGACCGATCGCCTGGCTGCCGATCTTCTCCTTCTCGCCCACGGCGCTCCGGCGCGCTCCGCTTCCTCGCATCGGCCACAAGCCCGCGCCCTCCCCTTCGCGGACTCCGGCTCGGTCACGCGCTTTGCCTCGCTCCTCGCTCCGCCGGCGCCGGCGCGCCCTGCCCCTTCGGCCGTCTCTCCAGGTCAGGCGAGAGAGACGGCCCATCAGGGGCCCAACAACTCGAAGGAGAAAAACATGGCAACCAAGAAGACCG
>CAYOIG010000770.1:0-2698 GCA_964403915.1 uncultured Myxococcaceae bacterium | reverse complement strand
GCGCGGCCCGCGCGGCGGGCCGCGAGCACGGCAAGCACCAGCGCCTCGGGGACCGGCGCGGAGATCTCCTGCGGCGGAGCCTGGCCGAGCGAGCGCGCCAGACGCACGGTCGTGCGGTAGCTCTCGACGTAGGCGACACAGGGACGGCACCAGAAGAGATGGCGCTCGAAAGCTCGCCGCTCCTTGCGCGAGAGCTCGCCGTCGAGATGGGCGCGCAGAAAGTCGGCCACCTCCTGGCAGCTCATGCCGAAGATCGCCCGTCGCAGGCTCACGCCACCTCTCCGTCAGCGTCGCAGCGCGAGCAGGCGCCGGAAGACCGCCTTCACGCGCGGCGTGAGCCGCGTGCGGTTGTAGAGGTCGCCCACCTGCCGCAGCGCCTCGGACTGCGTCGGATAGGGATGGATCACGTTCGCCAGCTTCGAGAGGCCGACCCGGGCGACCATGGCGAGCGTGAGCTCGCCGATCAGCTCTCCGGCGTGGGCCGAGACGATGGTGCCGCCCACGATGCGGTCGGTTCCCCTTGCGACGTGCACCTTCACGAAGCCCTCCTCCTCGCCATCGACGATGGCGCGGTCCACCTCGGCCAGCGGTCGCACGAAGGTCTCGATGGCGAGGCCGCGCGCCGCAGCCTCGCGCTCATGAAGGCCCACGTGAGCGATCTCGGGGTCGGTATAGGTGGCCCAGGGCAGCGTGAGCGCCGAGAGCTTCTTGCGCCCGAAGAAGAGGCTGTTCTGGATCACGATCCGCGCGGCAAAGTCCGCCGCGTGGGTGAACTTCCAGCGCATGCTGACGTCGCCCGCGGCGAAGATGCGCCGGTTCGTGGTGCGCAGGAAGTCGTCGACCTGCACGCCCGTGCGCGCATCGAAAGCGACGCCCGCTTTCTCGAGGCCGAGGCCTTCGACGTTCGGCCGGCGGCCGGCGCCGACGAGGATCTCGTCCACCACGATCTCCCGGGCTGCATCGCCGACGCGTACCGTGATCGCCTTCTCCGCCCCACGCAGCGTCACCCGCTCGACGCGTGCGCCGAGCGCGAGCGCGATGCCCTCGCGGCGGAAGGCGTTCTGTACGATCTCGGCCGCGTCGTCATCCTCGCGGTCGAGCAGGTGCGCCTTGTCGTGGAAGAGCGTCACCTCGCAGCCGAGACGCCGGAAGACCTGCGCCAGCTCGCAGCCGATCGGGCCGCCTCCGATCACCGCCAGCCGCCGGGGCCGCTCGGTGAGCGAGAAGACGCTCTCGTTGGTGAGAAAGCCTGCGTCCGCGAGGCCCGAGATCTCCGGCGCCTCGGCCCGTGCGCCCGTGCACAGGGCGGCGCGGGCGAAGTGCAGCGTCGTGCCTCCGACGTCGACGGTGTCGCGTCCGGTGAAGCGCGCCTCGCCGAGGAAGACGTCGACACCGAGCTGCTGCGTGAAGCGGTCGGTCGAGTCGTGGTGGCTGATCCGGGCGCGAAGGCGCCGCATGCGCTCCATCACGGCGCCGAAGTCGACCTCCACGCCGGCGGGCACCCGGATCCCGAGCCCTTGCGCGCGGTGCAGCTCGCCGACGACGCGGGAGGAGCGGATCACGCACTTCGACGGCACGCAGCCGACGTTGAGGCAGTCGCCTCCAAGCAGGTGTCGCTCGACGAGCGCCACGCGGGCGCCGAGGCCCGCTGCCCCCGCGGCCGTGACGAGCCCGGCCGTTCCGGCGCCGATCACGACTAGGTTGTAGCGGGACGCCGGGCTCGGGTTCTTCCAGCCCGGCGGATGCACGTTTGCGAGCAGCGCGAGATTGTGGGCGTCGCGCGGCGAAATCCGTCCGTAGGCGTCCATTCACATCCCTCGATCGCGGCGGTAGTCGTGTTCGATGCGGGGACCTGCCGCCGGCCCAAAGCGGTCAGGCATCGGTGGCCTCGGCGAGGGCGCGTCGCGCGAGGCGCGTGACGAAGATCGTGACGGTCAACGTGGCGGCGAGACCGAGTCCGAGCACGACGAAATCCGCGAGCCCGCGCTCGGGCGCGGCGCCGCCCGCAACCTGTGCCGCGAGGCCGAGGACGCTGCCGTAGTACACGTAGAGCAAGGTGCCCGGGAGCATGCCGAGGGAGGCCAGGAGATAGTCGGAGAATCGGACGCGCGTCAGGCCGAGTGCGAAGTTGAGAAAGGTGAACGGGAAGGCGGGCGAGAGGCGCAGCAGGAACACGATCTTCCGGCCCTCGCGACCGATGGCCGCGTCGATGGCCGCAAAGCGTGCGCTTCCGGCGATGCGCTGCTCGACCGCGCCGCGTGCCAGGTAGCGCGCCACGAGGAAGGAGAGCGAGGCGCCGAGGGTGGCCGCACACCAGGCGAAGACGAGGCCGCGCCCGATGCCGAAGAGGGCCCCGGCCGCGAGCGTGAGTGCGGAGCCCGGCACGAAGAGCACCACGCCGAGGGCGTAGACCAGCATGAAGACCGAAGGCCCCCAGAAGCCGAGGCCATCGACGAAGGCGACGAGCTCGGGGATGCGCCCGCCCAGCGAGCGCGCCGCCACGGCCAGCCCGAGGAGCAGGACCAGGCCGAGGGCGAGCTTCAGCGCGGGCGTCGCCGCACGCCCCTGTGCCGAAGGCTGCGGGCCAAGGGGGATCCCATCGGTCTCCGGCATGGCGAACTCCTTGCGGGCTTGGATGCCGGACGGGAAGGCCGGGTCACGCGGCCTCGATCGCGCCTCCACAGCTCGATCCCGCGCC